>NZ_JBSHNS010000183.1:0-12662 GCF_053601635.1 Pontimicrobium sp. MEBiC01747 | reverse complement strand
CATCATAAGTATACTCATACTCTAAGTCTAGATGCTGTAGTGTCTCATAATCATAATCCTTATAGTAGGACGTTCTCATTTTAATGGTAAATCCATTACTAGTATAATCCACTGTATAGAATTCTGCTTCTTTATTATTTTTTTCTAACTGATGCTTTACTATTCTGTCTTGCACATCATACGCATAGCTTCCTTTTACTTCTTCAAAAAAGACATCTATTAATCCATCTGTACCAAATTTCCATGTTTCAGGTTTTGAATAGACATCTATCGTTTCGGCATAATAACGATTATATACTAGCGTGTAATTGTCTAATTGTCCTTCGTTATTATAGGTATAACTATTCTCTTGTACTTCTACGATATCGGGGTTTGGTGCATAATGTCTATAAGTTGCTATTAACCCTAACTTATTATATGTTATTTTGGTGTAAGATGCCACTTCAAACTCTGGAAATAGCATATAGTTTTCATCGACATTACCATCTTGGTCTGCTTCATATAACCCCATTGAAGTATAATGTATTTTCTCTGTAAGCTTTCCTTTTTTGTATTTAAAAGCAATACTATCCATAACGCCATCGCCTACATTCTGTATTTCTTTTACTATTAACAGCCCTTTTTTATAGGTGTATTTAGTATTGCCATTAGATATTACAGTATCTCTTTTTTCGATTTTAAATGTTGGATTAACAACAAAACTCTCTACTGTCATGTCATCGTATTCTAAATCGCTTCTATAATCGATAACTGTATGGTTTTTATCTAAGGTATAGCTGTAATGATTTGTATATTCTTCTTTAGAATAAGGCGATTTATGCTGTGTAAACGTTCGCATAACAGTATTTACATTTCCATTTAAATGTAACGGATTTGTTACTTTTTTAGCATCGTAAAGTGTATTAAACTGATCTTGAGGCAAAACTATAAAAGAAGTTTCAGCATCTTCATTCTGTCCGTATAAACATTGGATAGTAATTATGGATGCAAATAATAAATAGGCTTTTAATTTCATAGAATAGTAGTTAGTAGTACTTTAAACGATGTACTTATATCTTTATTATAAGCTTTAATATGCTATTAAAAAAACAACACCCATTGTGTTTTTAATTAATGTATTGTTCTCGATACAAATTTCACTCATTTTCAATCGTAAAATTTACTCGAATCAACATCATGATTCTAACTAAAACAAAACGTTACTTAGGTTTAAACTAAAGAAAATTTCTAATACTAAACAATACTCAATTAAATAAACGATTACTCTTTATATAAACTTGGCAAGCTAATTTTAAATTTCACAGCTATTAATCGTACAGCTATAACAACTACTCCAGATAGGATAAAGACGATATCGCCTTCTACGGGTAATTTTCTAATTAAAAAATAAGAAAACCCACCTAAAATACAAGCCGTAGCATAAACTTCTTTTCTAAAAATAACGGGGATTTCATTACATAAAATATCGCGAATAACACCTCCAAAACAAGCAGACATAGTACCCAAAGCAATACAAATAATAGGATGTAATCCTGCAGACAATCCTTTTTCTACACCAACTACAGTATACAAACCAATACCAATAGTATCGAAAAGAAATAACGACGTTCTTAAATAATCAATTTTACTTTTAAATATAATAGCAAAAACGGTAGCTCCAGAAATAACATATACATACGTCATATCTTGCATCCAACCTACTGGTGTTTGCCCTATAAGTACATCTCTTAAAGTTCCGCCTCCAATAGAGGTAACAAAGGCAATAATAAGAATCCCGAATGGGTCCATTTTTTTATCTAATGCAACCAAAACACCCGAAATAGCAAATGCTATGGTACCTAAAATATCTATTGTATAAAACATTACATGCTCTGTGTATAGTAGTTATAATCTTTTAAAACAGTATCAATAAATTCGATATCTGTTCCTTTTTGGTTTTTAATCTCTGCAACCTCCATAATTTTAGTCCTTAGTTTTATTAAGGTTGTATAATCTTTTGCTGCTCTGGCATTATTAAAGGTTTCTTTTATAATACGCGCGTCGTTATCTGATAATTTAATAACGCTTGGATACGTTGGCTTGTAATCTGCCTTTAAATCTTCCAAAATAGTATGGTTAATATTTACTTTATCTTTTAAAGAAATTACGGCTGTTCCTGCTGCCATATCTCCAAAACGCTGTGCTTTTTTACTAAATGCAATACTAAAAAAGCCTAATCCAAAGATATAAATGTCTACAATTCTAAAAAACCAACGCACCAAATAATCAGATAATGAGGCTTGGTAACCATCTATTTTAACCACTCTAATTTTTAATGCCTTTTTACCTAGTGTTTGCCCTTCTAGTAAAGCCTCTAATACTAAAGTGTAAAATATAACGGGTAAACTAATCAATGAATTTAATCCTATTTTAGACCATTCATCCATACCATCAAAAACACCAAAAAAGATATTCATAACTGTTAAATATGCAATTTTAATAAGTGTATCTATAATAAAAGCTAAAAGTCGCTCGCCAACTCCAGCAGCTTCGAACTTTATTTTAACATTTTGTGTAGTGTTAATTTGTAACTCTGACATTTTATATTTTATTTTATCAAATATATGAGAGAAGTAGCATTTATCAAGCAAAATAAGGAAAAATGGTTAAGTTTTGAAAACGCTATTTTTAATAATGATTTTAAAAATCCAGATGAATTAGCATCTCAATACATCCATTTAATAAACGATTTGGCTTACGCGCAGACTTACTATCCTAAAAGTAAGGTTATTGTGTATTTAAATCAATTAGCCGCTAAAGCCTTTCAAAAAATTTATAAAACAAAACGAGAAGATACCAACAGAATTATTGGGTTTTGGAAAACCGAAGTTCCATTAATATGTTTTCAGTACCGTAAATACATTTATATTGCTTTTTTTATTTTCTCATTGTTTACAGCTATTGGTGTTATCTCTGCTGCAAACGATGGTGAGTTTGTACGTTCTATTTTAGGAGACGATTATGTAAACATGACGTTAGAAAATATTGCAGCTGGAGACCCTGTGGCAGTGTACAAAAGCGGGAGTAATTGGGGAAGTTTTATTGGTATTACTGTTAATAATTTAAGAGTAGGAATCATTTCCTTTGTTATGGGTATTTTTGGAGGGGCTGGAACCGTTTGGGTATTATTTCAAAACTGTATCATGCTTGGGTCTTTTCAATACTTTTTTTATGAAAAAGGCGTGCTATGGGAAAGCGTTCGTGGAATTTGGATACATGGCGCTATGGAAATTTTTGCAATTGTTATAGAAGCCGCCGCTGGTTTAATTATGGGGTTAAGTATTTTATTCCCCGGCACACATTCTAGATATACCTCTTTTAAACAAGGTGCAAAAACAGGTATAAAAATTTTAATAAGTACATTTCCTTTTACATTTTCGGCAGGTTTTTTAGAAGGTTTTATTACACGATATTCTAATATTATGCCTAATTGGTTATCGGTAGGTATTATTTTAGCCACTTTAAGTTTAATTAGCTATTACTATTTAATTTATCCTTTTAAGGTTCAGAAAAAAGTAACACAAATACCCTTGCCACCTCACTAATCTATGAAACGACGTTATCACGCCTTAAAACTCCTATACGTCTTTTTGATGCTGTTATGTTATCAAAACCTTTCGGCTACAATAATATTGCAAGACCCAGAAAAGCAACGTGTTTTCGAGGATAATTTTAAAGACCGCTATTCTGGAAGAAAATACAATTATGAAGGCAAAAAAATTGTTAATAAAACCCCTGCTCGTACAGAAGATTATGCCGATTACGAAGCCAAACGCCGTGAAGAAAAACTAAAAGAACAAGAAGAAAAAGAAAATGCTAATAACACTATTAGTTTCGATTTAGGGCCGTTTTCATACATATTTTATATTATCCTTATAGCAGCCGTAATTTACCTTGCTTATATTTTAGTAAATGAAGGGAGTTCGGGGTTATTTTCTAGAAGACAACACCAAAAACTAGAAGACCCTGAAGGGATAACAGCAGAAAACATAGAACGAACAGATATTGAGTATTTAATAGAGTCGGCAGAACAAAACACAGATTACAGGTTGGCTATTCGTTATTACTATTTATCTATATTAAAAGCATTAAGTTTAAAAAAACTTATTAAAATTGAAGACGATAAAACCAATTCAGAATATTTAAGCGAAATTTTTAATACACCACATAAAGATCAGTTTCAATACACCTCTTACCTATACGATTATATTTGGTATGGAGAGTTCCCTTTAGATGCAGAAAAGTATAATACTGCAAAACTTCATTTTCAAAAACTTATAAAACAAATCAAGTAAAATGAAGAAAATTGCACCTATACTTATCATTATTGTCGCCGTTATTATTGCTATCGTTTTTTCTTTAAAGCCTAGAAATAATAAAGTTGTAGATTGGGAAGAAACTTTTGATGAACGCAGTAACAAACCGTATGGAGTAAGTGTTTTGTATAAAGAACTCCCAAAGCTATTTAAAGGTAAAAAAGTACGTACCGTTTACCACACACCATCTAGCTATTTATTTGCAAATTCCGAAGGTAATTATGGAGACCACATTGCAAAGGGAAGTTATATTATTATTGGCAATTCCGATTATTTATATGACGCCTCTATTAAGCAACTATTAAGTTTTACCGAAAGTGGTAATGCACTCTTTATTTCAGATTATGGCTACTTAAATAAATTAACAGACACTTTAAACATAGATGTAAATTATATTGCAAATACCAAGGATAGTATCTCTCATTTTTCTTTTAAAAATAGAGCGTTACAATCTAAAAATGCTAAAATAGATAAAAACGAAGGTGATTTCTTTTTTAGTAGTTTCGATAGCACTTACATTAACATTCTTGGCTACACAAAAACAGATAAAAAACGTGTTAATTTTATAAATGTTCCTTTTGGAGAAGGCAACATTTACCTACACCTAGATCCAAAAGCATTTACCAATTATAATATTTTAAAAGAAGACCGTTATAAATATGTAGAAGGTGTTTTATCTTACCTTCCAGACGATAATGTCTATTTTGACTCTTACACAAAGTTTTCTAGCTCTTACAGCTCATACAACAATGGCAATGTAGAAGAAGACTCTAACCTAAGTTGGTTTTTAGAACAAACAGCTTTTAAGTGGGCATGTTACCTTGCGTTGCTATTACTACTAATATTTATTGTTTTTAATGCCAAACGTAAACAACGTATTATACGTATTATAAAACCTTTGCAAAATACCACTGTGGCTTTTGTAAAAACAATTTCTAACTTATATTTTGAAACGCAGGATCATAAAAATTTAATAGATAAAAAAATAACGTACTTTCTTGCCAAAATACGTAATGATTATAATATAGATACCTCTGTTTTAAATGAAGACTTTATTTCTAGGTTAGCTTCTAAAGCAGGTAAAAAAGAAGACGATATAAAAACAACAATAGAGTATATTAATTGGTTACGAAGTAAAAACGTATTTTACGAAGACAATTTAATTACTTTAAATAAGTACATAGAAGCATTTTATTCTAAATAATTATGGAAGATTATATAAACGACAACGACAATTTAGGGCATATTTCGGGGACACCTGAAGAACAAACCCCTAAAGAAGTTAATACCAATGAAACACCAAATGCTGAAAGCATTGAAAACACTTCTGAAACTAATAACGATTTACAATTTAAAAGTCGTCTAGATTTATCCGAATTGCAAAACAGTGTACACAAAATAAAGCAAGAAGTTGGTAAAGTAATCGTTGGCCAAAAAGATATGGTAGACATGCTTATAGCCTCGTTACTTGCAAAAGGACATTCGCTAATAGAAGGTGTACCAGGTGTTGCCAAAACGGTTACAGCAAAATTATTAGCAAAATCGTTAAGTGTAGAGTTTAGTCGTATCCAATTTACTCCAGATTTAATGCCTAGTGATATTTTAGGAACCTCAATTTTTAATTTAAAAGCTTCGGAATTTGAATTTAAAAAAGGCCCTATATTCTCTAATATGGTACTTATAGATGAAATTAATAGAGCGCCTGCAAAAACACAAGCCGCTTTGTTTGAAGTTATGGAAGAGCAGCAAATTACTATAGATGGTAACCGTTACAAACTAGAGGCTCCATTTATGGTTTTAGCTACACAAAACCCTGTAGAGCAAGAAGGAACCTATAGATTACCTGAAGCACAGTTAGACCGTTTTCTTTTTAAAATAGATGTTGGCTATCCAAATCTTGAAGAAGAAATAGAAATTTTATCTAGAGAACATGAGCTAAAAGAAAAAACAAAAACCGAAACAATAACATCATTTTTAACGGCTAAACAAATTGTAGATTACCAAAACCTAGTCTCACAAATTTTGGTAGAGTCGCATTTACTTAAATACATAGCCGAATTAATTATAGCAACTAGAAATAATCAGTTTTTATATTTAGGCGCATCGCCAAGAGCCTCTATTGCCATATTAAAAGCAAGTAAAGCCTTTGCAGCAATGTCTGGACGCGATTTTGTAATGCCCGAAGATATTAAACGTGCCGCAATACCAGTATTACACCATAGAGTTATTGTAACACCAGAACGCGAAATGGAAGGTATAACTAGTAAAGAAATTATTAAACAGATTATTGAAACTGTAGAAATACCTAGGTAGTTATGATTTTCGATTCTTTAAATTCTCGAATTATCTAAAAAAATAAAACTAAATCCATGAATAACGCCAAACATTGTGTGCTTTGCGATAACAAAATTGTAGACTACAAAACAGGAGTTATTTGTAGCTTAACAAATAAAAAGCCTGATTTTCAGGAAAAATGTAATGTTATAAAATTAAACAATACGTTTAAGTCGAAAATCACAGAAACAAATATTGAATACGAAGCTGTATTAAAAACAAGAACAGATGTTTATGGAATGTTTATTTTTTACCTAATCATTGCTTTAGCAATTTTTGTTGGTGGTTATTTATTAGGAAAATATATTTTTGAAGCTGGCGTTATTTCAACAATTCCATTAATAATAATGGGAGTAGGAATTATACCTTTAGGCATGGCTTTTGGTCCATTAAATTATTATAAATCCTCTTTAAAAATAGCATCAAAAAGAAAAAAAGAGTTAGACAAAATAGCAAGATTATATGGATACAGTTATAATATTAAAATAGCACACCTTAAAGACAGTTTAGGAAATAAATCTTACGAAACAGATTTAAATCTTAGAAGAATAGCCAATAGTAAAAATTAAAAACACATGAAATTTCTTAAACCCTTTTATATTCAACATCGCTTTTTTTATGCAGGTACAGGCATTGTTGTATTGTTTGGTTTAAGCTATTTTGTACCTATACTATTTAATATAGCTCAGCTTTCTCTATTAGTTCTACTCTTATTCTTTTTCTTAGATTTTTTAATTGTTTTTCTTGGTAGAAATAGAATTGAAGGTAAGCGTATTTTACCCGAAAAATTTTCTAATGGAGACCCTAATACTATAACAATTGAATTAAAAAACAATTACCCTATTCTTATTAATATAGATATTATTGATGAAATCCCTGAGCAATTTCAAGTAAGAGACTTTAAAATACATAAAAAACTAGCACCAAAAAAAACAGAAGTATTACAGTATAATTTACGTCCAACCGAAAGAGGAGAATATCATTTTGGATCGCTTAATATTTACGCCAGTTCTATTTTAGGCCTAGTTGCCAAACGCTTTACATTTAATAGCGATGCTATGGTGCCAACTTACCCTAGTTTTAAACAATTAAAAAAATTCGAACTCCTAAATATTAATAAAAACGCTTTAGAGTACGGCGTAAAAAAAGTGCGCAGATTAGGGCACACAATGGAGTTTGAGCAAATTAAAGACTATGTAACTGGAGACGATTTACGTACTATAAATTGGAAAGCCACAGCCAAGCGAAACCAATTAATGGTAAACCAATACCAAGACGAGAAATCGCAACCCATATACTCTATAATAGACAAAGGGCGTGTTATGAAAATGCCTTTTGAAGGCTTAAGCCTTTTAGATTATGCTATAAACGCAACATTGGTTATAAGTAATGTAGCCCTAAAAAAACATGACAAAGCTGGCATGCTATCATTTTCTAAAAAGGTTGAAAACATAGTTGTAGCAGAACGTAGAAGCTCGCAAATGCGCTTAATTCTAGAATCGCTTTACAATGTTAAAACCGATTTTTTTGAAAGCGATTATAGCAGATTATACGGTAATATAAAACGCAACATTACCCACAGAAGCCTTATTCTATTATATACCAACTTTGAAACTATGGATGCTTTAAACAGGCAACTCCCCTATTTAAAAGCCATAGCAAAAAGTCACTTATTAGTGGTCATCTTCTTTAAAAACACAGAACTAGACACCATTATAAAAGAAAAAGCAGAAACTGTACAACAAGTTTACGATAAAGTAATTGCAGAAAAATTTGATTTCGAAAAACGCTTAATCGTTAACGAGCTAAAAAAGTATGGTATCTATTCTATATTAACTACGCCAGAAAACTTAACTATTAATACAATTAATACGTATTTAGAGATTAAGGCTAGAGGGTTGTTGTAATAAGTACATGTCTTAACTTACTTTTAAACAACTCATCCACAAAAATCTACAACTCGGTAACACCAATTAGTGTATACTCTGCTTTTATGTGATATTTGAACCATCAATAACAAACAGCACATAAACACTATACTCATGACAACTACAAACACAAACAACAGCAACACATTAAAATTAATAACACTTAGCATCGCTTTTGCTTTTTGTACTTTACTAGGATTCTCGCAAGACACAAAAACAGAAGGGCAAACCATTACAGTAACTGTAGATAATATAAAGAATAACAATGGAAATGTTATGGTAGCTTTACATAGCGAAGATACTTTTATGAAAGGGCCAGGCTTACAAAACTTAGAAAGCGACATTAAAGATGGTAAAATAACAGTAACATTTAAAAATGTAGCATCTGGTAGCTATGCTATTATGGTGTTACACGATGAAAATAAAAATAAAAGAATGGATTTCGATAACGGTATGCCTAAAGAAAGTTACGGCATGTCCAACAACCCAATTAGCTACGGGCCTCCACAATTTAGCGAAGCTAAGTTTGAAGTAGCAAAAGAAAACTTAGAGTTAAATATTAGGTTTTAATCTACCATAAATAAAAATCACTATTCTTGATATTTCGGCTAATGCTTCAACTCGAATGGACGTGATTTTTATTAATCAACATCAATCAAAAAAACAACAAACCCCAGTTAAAACAAGTGTTTTATCTGGGGTTTTATCTGTCATTCCTGCGTAGGCAGGAATCTACTTGCACTAGATGAGATTCCCGTCTTCACGGGAATGACTACTAGACATTAAATACTCTCCTCTAACCAAGCACTCATCATCCAAACGGTTTTTTCTTGTTCGGTAATAAAATCGCTCATCATAGAGTTTGTACCTTCATCATTGGCTTTTCCAGCTTTTTCAAGTATTACTCGCTCTATTTTTAATAACTCTGTTAAAGAGTCAACAATTAAGCGTACAGCTTTATCATCTTTAGAAATGTTTTTTCCAACAGGTACTTTTGTAATGGCGCTGTAATCTTCAAACGTATGTAAAGGGGTTTCCCCTAAGGTTAAAATACGTTCTGCTAGTAAGTCTACCTTCATGTTAGCATCGGTGTACAACTCTTCAAACTTAACGTGTAAATCGAAAAAGTTTTTTCCTTTTATATTCCAATGAATTCCCCTTAAATTTTGGTAATAGGTCTGAAAATTAGCTAGTAAATTATTTAAATCGCTTGCTAATTCTTTTGTTATTTCTGTTCCTAATCCTAGGCTATTATATTTCATGTTTTTTTATTATTATTTGTTTTTAAATCTTACACAAAATTAATTCATAATTAAATATTAAAAACCATAAGTTTTATCGATGATTTTTATATTTTTATAGTCTAAAACTATAAACCAACAATGACAATTACACAATTATCTTACGTACTTGCTGTGGCAGAGCATCAAAACTTTACAAAAGCAGCTGCCAAATGTTTTGTAACACAGCCTACTTTAAGTATGCAGATTCAAAAATTAGAAGATCAATTAGATATTTTAATTTTCGATAGAAGTAAAAAACCTATAGAACTAACAGAAGTTGGTAAAAAAATAGTAACTCAGGCTAGAAATATTGTTAACGAGTCTAATAGAATACAGGATATTGTAGACCAACAAAAGGGATTTATTGGTGGTGAATTTAGGTTAGGTATCATTCCTACTATTATGCCTACTTTACTGCCTATGTTTTTAAAAACCTTTATAAAAAAGCATCCAAAAGTAAAGCTTATTATAGAAGAGCTAACTACCGAAGAAATTATTTCTAGAATTAACGATGGACATTTAGATGCCGCCATTGCTGCTACTCCTCTAGAGAATGAAACTATTAAAGAACGCGTATTGTATTTTGAGCCTTTTGTGGCTTACATTCCAGATAGTCACAGATTAGCCGATAAGAAAAAAATTGATATCGCTGATTTAGATATTGAAGATATGTTATTATTAGAAGATGGGCATTGCTTTAGAGATGGTGTTATTAATTTATGCAAAGTGTTTAAAGACCATACAGACGATTCGTTTCAATTAGAAAGCGGAAGCATAGAAACGCTTATGAAACTGTCTAACGAGGGGTTAGGCATGACTTTATTGCCTTACCTTCATACTTTAGATGTTAACGATAAAACCAAAGCAAACATTCGCCACTTTAATAGTCCTTCTCCTGCAAGAGAAGTAAGTATTATTTACCATAAAAGTGAGCTAAAAATGCAAATTATTGAAGCCATGCAAGATGTTATCTCTGGAATTATAAGAGGCGCAATTGCTTTCCAAAACGTAGAAATTATTAGTCCTTTGGCTAAATAAGACCACTTGTTTTATACCTTATAAAAATGCTATGTAAAATATATTTTACATAGCATTTTAGTTAATAATAATTAGGGAGACTATTTTATTTTATTAGTTATTTGGTATTGGGTGTAATAACACAGCTCCTGCTGCTAATATAGCTGCTGGTCCTCCAGGAAGTGCTGCAACTATTGCTGCCCATTGTAACCATGTTATAGGAAAGTGTACACCATTACCTCGGTTAACAATTTTCATTTGTGCAATTTTTATAGCAAAAATAGCAGCTATACCTCCACCAATTACTGTAGCGGCTCCTCCTGTAATAACACCTGCTCCTCCTAAGGCTGTTGCAACAAATCCTGCTACAACACCACTTCCAGTGGTTCCCGCTATTAAGTCTTGTGTAACTTTTTCATTAAGTATAAAATTAACACCCCACCAATTTGTTTCAATTTTTACTGGGTTTGCCGCACGCCTTGCAGACATTGATGCATTCGAATCTTGCGCTAATGTATTGCCAGTAAGAGCAACTCCCATTTTATTAAGTTCTGGAATAGATTGGTCTAATGTTGCTTTTAATTCTTCAAGCGTTTTTTCGAAATTTACTTGTTCTGTAGTACTCATAATGTTAGTTTAATTAATAAAAAGTTAATAGTGCGATAAACTTACCATACATACTTTATATATTTAAGAGTAGAATTACTTTTAGATGAATACAAGTATAAACCCCTAGTATAAAAAACAGGGTGATGCAAATTCAACTAATTATAGGATGAGTACTTTATTAACTAAAAAAAGCGACTCGTAAGTCGCTTTTTGTTTATGATTTTAAATAGATTAGACATTGGTCTAAATCTGGATTTTCCTGTATTAAAGATTCTATATAAATCTTTAACTCTTTTATTTCGTAAGGTAATAACCTTTCGAGTGCTTTTTGCACTTCCTTGCAAAATAAGTTAGCATCAAAACTTACTTTGTTAAGTATTGTTTTGGTGTACTCGAACATTGCTCTAGCCATAATTAAATAATAAGGGTTTAGTTAAAAAAAGTAGTATTTTGCTATAGGCGAATGGTTTATTATTTCGATTAAAGGTAATAAAAAAACAAACTCAAAATACATTAGACTTAATTTTTAACAGTTAAATAAAACTTAATTTTTTAATTTAACTGTTAATTATCTCCATCTAATAAATCGCCTAAACCTCCTAAAATACTACCTTCTCCTTTGCTATTACCGCCTCGTGGTAAGCTTGCCAAAACACGACCTGCTAACCTACTAAATGGTAACGATTGTATGTACACGACACCTGGGCCTTGTAGTTTAGCAAAAAAGAGTCCTTCGCCTCCAAATACAGTGTTTTTAATACCGCCTACAAATTCTATATCGTAATCTATATCTTGGGTAAAACCAACAATACAGCCTGTATCTACACGTAAAGTTTCTCCAGCTCTTAGTTCTTTTCTTGCCATGGTACCTCCTGCATGTACAAATGCCATACCATCACCTTCTAATTTTTGCATAATAAAGCCTTCGCCTCCAAACAATCCTCTTCCTAATCGTTTACTAAATTCTATGCCTACACTTACACCTTTGGCTGCACATAAAAAAGCATCTTTTTGGCAAATAAATTTACCACGGTATTCCATTAAATCTATAGGTACAATTTTTCCTGGGTATGGAGATGCAAACGATACGTTACGTTTTCCTGTTAAGTTATTATAAAAAGCGGTCATAAATAAAC
>NZ_JBSHNS010000182.1:0-11605 GCF_053601635.1 Pontimicrobium sp. MEBiC01747 | reverse complement strand
ATTTAATATAGGCGCTCTAGCTGGAAGCCTAGGAACAGACCCTTTAATTAATTCGTTTTTTAATGCGCTACAAACCGATTACTTTAACTTTATCCCAACTGTTAGTGCTTTAGCTCTGGAAAATGATGGGGATATAGATTGGTTTCACATTCCTAATAATTTAACAACATCATCACTTACAGTTAACAACATTACGCCTTTTGACGCATGGTATATGCCAGATAATAATGAAGAACACGTAACTTTAACTAACGCCAATGTAAATTTTGCTTTAGATGAAATTATAATACGATCTAGCTTGGCGGCTAAAGTCTATTTACAAGGCTCTTTATTAGGTAGTACAGATAATTTAATGAGAGATGATTTACGTACTGCAGGTATTTTACCAACAACAAGCCCTTTTAGCGATGCATTAACTTTTGATGCTGCTCTGCTAACAACAACAGGCAATGATGCTATTGTAGACTGGGTTTTTGTGGAACTTAGAGATGCAACTAATAATACTAATGTAATTGCTAGCCAATCTGCATTAGTTCAAAGAGATGGAGATATTGTAAATACAGATGGAAGTTTCAACCTTCCTTTTAACAATATTCCAGCCAACAACTACTATGTAGCTATAAAGCATAAAAACCATTTAGGTATTATGTCTAACTCAACAATTCCTTTATCGAGAATTACTACCGCTGTAGATTTTACAGATGCAACTAATCAAATTACGTTTGGTACAGATGCGCAAACTACGTTTGGTACACCAGCAAATACAGTTGCTATGTGGGCTGGAGATACAAATGGTGATGGCCGTTTAAACTACTTAGGGGGACTTAGCGACATTCCTAACATTAGAAGTCAAGTGTTCAACGACCCCAATAATTCAGTTTTTGGCGGACCTCCCGTTGCAACTTATGGGTCTTTAGGTTACAATAATACAGACGCAAATAGAGATGGTGTAAGCTATTATTCTGGAGGAGCAAGCGATGTATTGATAGTACGAAATAATATTTTCAACAACCCATCTAACTCAGTCTTTGGTGGGCCTCCTGTAGCTACTTTTATTTTTACACAACAATTACCAGAAGGCGCTAATAATTAATAGAATTAAGAAATAATAAAAAGCAGCTAATAGCTGCTTTTTATTATTTCTTATATTTTAGAGGCAAATGCACGACTTTTTTAGTCTCATAAAAATCCTCTGTATAAAAATCGCTTAAATTATATAGTGTAGTCGATTTGTAATCTTTTAATTCCTCACTTAAGTCACCACCCTTTAAATATAGTATTCCGTTTTTTAAGTCGTGATTGCTTGTTTTTTTCACCTTACCTTTAACCCAATGTACAAAAGTAGGCATGGCTGCAACCGCTCTGCTTACAATAAAGTCGTAAGTTTCGTCTACCTCTTCTACCCTTGTATGTGTTGTTTTAACATTTTTTAGTCCTAAACCCTCAACAACTTCATTAACAACTTTAAGTTTTTTTGCGATACTATCTACTAAATGAAATTGACATTCTGGAAACAAAATTGCTAATGGCACACCAGGAAAGCCCCCACCTGTACCAACATCCATTATACTACTCCCATTTTTAAACTCAACAACTTTGGCTATAGCTAATGAATGTAATACATGTCTTATATATAATTCATCTATATCTTTTCTTGATACTACATTAATTTTAAGGTTCCAATCTTGGTATAACGCCTCTAATCTTGAGAATTTCTCTATTTGATCTTTAGTAAGATTAGGAAAGTATTTTAAGATGAGTTCCATAGTTGTAAAATTTTTGCAAAAGTATAAATTTTATAGTCATAATTTTATGATTTTGAATATTAGTTAAGATGCTTTAATTAATTATATTTGCCCCAAAATATGATTTCTGAAATTTAAACGTTATCATATTAAAAAAAGCATATTATGACAGAACAATCATTATCATTTTCAAGAACAGATTCTGCTAAGTTCTTTAGAACATTAAATAAACGAGTAAATTCTTACTTTAAAGACAACAATATTAAACGTACTGGAAACTGGAAATTATGGGTAAAAACAGTTATCATGTTTTCCATATTTTTAACACCGTACTTTTTATTATTAACATTAGATATGCCAGGTTGGGCAAAATTACTATTAACTGTTGTTATGGGAATTGGTATGGCTGGAGTAGGCATGAATGTTATGCACGACGGTAATCATGGCTCTTTCTCTAACAAAACATGGATTAACCGTTTAATGGGAAGCAGCATATATATTTTAGCAGGAAATGTATACAATTGGAAAGTACAACACAATGTACTACACCACACATACACTAATATTCATGGTCATGATGAAGATTTAGAAGCTGGTCGTATTCTACGTTTTTCAAAGCATACAAAATGGCATTGGCACCATAAATTTCAACACTATTATTCTATATTATTATATGGATTACTAACAATAAACTGGGCAATTACAACAGATTTCCAGCAAATGAAACGCTACATGAAACGTAAATTATCTTACGGTGAGTTCCCTAATCCTGTTGCAAACTGGAGTAAGCTTGTAATTTCAAAACTAATTTACATAGCAATGTGGATTGTATTACCAATGTTAATTTTAGACGAAGCTTGGTGGAAAATTCTATTAGGGTTCTTTATCATGCACTATACAGCTGGTTTAATTTTAAGTGTTGTATTTCAATTAGCTCATGTTATGGAAGAGGCAGAAATGCCTTTACCAGCAGAAAATGGCACTATGAAAAACACTTGGGCTATACACCAACTTAAAACGACTGTTAATTTTGGTCGTAAAAGCAAAATTGCAAACTGGTTTACTGGTGGTTTAAACCATCAAGTAGAACACCATATCTTCCCTCATATTAGCCATATTCATTATGGTAAAATAGCAGAAATTGTAAAAGCAACAGCACTAGAATTTAACTTACCATACAACGAATATAAAACTACACGTAAAGCCATTGCTGCCCATTTTAGATATTTACGCGAAATGGGAATGAAGCCTGCTTTACAAGCTTAACAACACAATTAATGAGTCAACAACTTTCAGAACGCATTTTAAACATGGCCACTTCTGCAACTTTAGCTATGGCAGCTAAAGCCAGAGAATTAAGAGGTGAAGGCAAAGACATTATCGGATTAAGTTTAGGAGAACCAGATTTTAACACTCCAGATTTTATTAAAGATGCTGCCATACAAGCAGTAAACGATGATTATAATTCGTACACACCTGTAGATGGTTATGGCGAATTAAAAGAGGCTATAATAACTAAGTTTAAACGTGATAACGGGTTAGAGTATACCTTACCACAAATTGTTGTCTCAACTGGAGCCAAACAATCGCTATATAATGTAGCAATGGTTATGCTAAACAAAGGAGACGAGGTTGTTGTACCTTGCCCATACTGGGTAAGTTATAGTGATATTGTTAAAGTAGCAGGAGGTGTACCCGTAGAAGTAAAAACATCTATTGATACCGACTTTAAAATGACAGCAGATCAACTTGAAGCTGCTATTACACCAAAAACAAAAATGCTTTGGTTTAGTTCTCCATGCAACCCAAGCGGCTCTTTATACAGTAAAGAAGAATTAGAAGCTTTAGCAAACGTAATAAAGAAATATCCAAATATTTATGTTGTTTCCGATGAGATATACGAACATATAAATTATACAGGAAAGCCTCATGCTAGCATGGCAGGTGTAGAAGGTATGCAAGACCGCACTATTACTGTAAATGGTGTTTCTAAAGCCTTTGCAATGACAGGTTGGAGAATAGGTTTTATTGGCGCACCAGATTGGATTGCTCGTGCCTGCAATAAAATGCAAGGGCAAGTTACTAGTGGCGCAAATTGTATTGCACAACGCGCAGTAATAACAGCTTTAAATGCAGATCCTAGTGTTGTAAAATATATGATAGACGAGTTTAAAATACGTCGTGATTTAGTACTCGATTTACTTAATAACATAGAAGGTTTTAAAACCAATACACCAGAGGGTGCCTTTTATGTATTTCCAGATATTTCTCATTTCTTCGGAAAAACATTACGCGGAAAAACTATAAATAATGCTACCGATTTTTCTTTATATTTATTAGAAGAAGCACTTGTAGCAACTGTTACTGGTGATGCTTTTGGAAACCCAAATTGCATAAGAATATCTTATGCCGCATCGCAAGAACAAATTATAGAAGCAATAAAAAGAATTAAAGCAGTTGTTAGTTAAAACAACCTCAATACATACATAACATAAAAAAATCCGCAAAATAATATTTTGCGGATTTTTTTATGTTATGTATAGTAGTAGCGAAATCACAGCGATTACAAAAATAATTAGTAAAGTGATTTCTTTTATACGACGTTTTCTATGCTCTAATTGCATGCGCTTTTTTATACCTAATAACTGTTTAACTGTCGCTTTTGGAAGGTTATATTCTGTTTTATGTTCTCCAGAACCGCTTAATGTATTTTTCAACCTATTACGCTTAGACAATAACACTCTATTAGCTTTAATTGTAGCAATAGCATTTTGTACAACTCCAAAACTCATACGTTAAGTAAAATAAATTAAAACAGACACAATACTTACCAAGGAAATAACTAGTAATAAAAGCTGTTTTACTCTGCGTTGTTTATTCTCCTTTTGCATTCGCATTTTAATCTCCTGTAATTTCTCAGGAGTTGCTTTTGGTAAATTGTATTCTGTTTTTTCATTAGAATTAGTAACAAAACTAATCCCTTTAGATTTTCGTTTAGATCTTAAGTTTTTATTATTACGTATAGCATGTATTGCCGCCATCATTGCGCCTTCTCCTCCCATAATTTCTAGATTTTAAAGTGAAACAAATATAATTTTGGAATAGAAAACCTATATCAGGAGTAGGTTTCCTAACTCCTAATTAATATTCCAATAAAAAAGCGGCTTTATATAATATGTAGTATAAATTATAAAAATGTTACACTTTTAAGAAAGCATATAAATACGTGGTGGTTTTTAAATTAATTAAAAGCTATTAATAAACCGACTACAAATATGGCTACTTTAAGCGCTCCAACTACTGCATAGCCCGTATTATATTGTTTGCTTTTTATGCGTTGTTTAATACTAAATAATGATGTTTTTTTTAAAGCTTCAAAATTATACTGTGCAATAGCCTTATATTTTGAATTTAAAATACCTGAAGGTGAATTATGATTAAATACGTGTTGTTGATAAAAAGATTCGGCGTTTTGAGATATTACTAATGATTTCATAATGATTGATGTTATGTGGTTATATTATTATAACGACTAAGCCATAAAAATGTAACACATTAGTTTTAATTTATAACACTAAAAAATAGCAAAACACTACTAAAAACAAAGCTTTTTGAATACTAAAAAAAATATAGAATTACCTGTTTCTCCAGAAAAAAGGTGTCAATAATATTAAAACAGTAAATAACTCCAGTCTACCAATAAGCATTAAAAACGATGCCCACCATTTACCAATTGCCGGTAGTCCAGAATAATTATTTACAGGGCCAAAGTCTCCAAGAGCTGGTCCAACATTACCTAAACTAGACGCCGCTAAACCTATTGCAGATTCAAAATCTATTTGCATCATAGAAAATACTAGAGCGCCAACAATAAAAGATAACATGTACAAAATAAAAAAGCCTAATATATTAAATACAATATCTCCAGAAACTGCTCTTTTATTATAACGCACAGGTAATACAGCGTTTGGGTGTAATGTACGTTTAAATTCTAAAAACCCATTTTTTATAGTTATTAAATGTCGTACTACTTTTACTCCTCCAGAAGTACTACCCGCAGACCCCCCTAAAAACATTAAACCAAAAAAGAATACTGTTAAAAAAGGTGTCCATAAAGTATAGTCTGCAGACACAAAACCTGTTGTTGTAATTATTGCTAATACTTGAAATAATGAATGACGAAATGCACTTTCTGCCTTCCCCCAAACCATTGGGTGTTCTACTGTAGAAGTGCTTAAATCTGCTCTAAAATAAATTATTAATGCCGCTATTATTGTAAATAATGCTATAAACTTAAAATACAGTTTAAACTCTTCATCATGTATAATTTTTTTTACTTTTCCTTTAAAAGCAAAATAACTCAATACAAAGTTTGTACCTGCTAAAAACATAAACAGGATAACAATATATTGTATAATCGGTTTATTATTCCAATACGCTAAACTCGCATTTTTTGTAGAAAATCCTCCTGTAGATAGCGTACACATAGAATGGTTGATAGCATCAAAAAAAGACATTCCAGCAACTTGTAACAAAATAGTTTCGGCAGCTGTATACCCAAAATAAATAAGCCATAAACGCTTTGCTGTATCTGTAATACGCGGGTGCAATTTATCGGCACTTGGTCCTGGAGCTTCTGCTGCAAATAACTGCATTCCTCCAATACCTAATAAGGGTAAAATGGCAACTGCTAAAACAATAATACCCATACCACCAATCCAATGCGTTAAACTCCTCCAAAACAAAACACCTTTAGGCACTGCTTCTATATCGTTTAAAATGGAAGCCCCTGTCGTTGTATATCCAGACATGGTTTCAAAAAAAGCTTCCGTTAACCCAGGTATTGCCTCTGTAAGTATATAGGGTAAAGACCCCGAAAGTGCCATAACAATCCACCCAAAAGAAACTATAATGTAGCCTTCGCGTTTATTCATTTCCTTTTTGTGCTCTCTTGTATAATACATTGCAAAAACACCTAATAGTAAAATGACGAGTCCAGATAAAGTTAACTCAAAGGTTACCCCATCTTTATATATTAAACTTACAAAGGCGGCCAAAAGCATAAAGCCACCGTTAAACAAGAGTAATAATCCAAAAAAGTGAAATATTATTTTATAGTTAAGTTTTAAGCGCTTACCCATGTTTATATTATAAAAATAATTTTTCTACTTGTTTTATAGATCGAGGTAAGCAACAGACTACTATATAATCTCCTTCCTCGATTTTAAATCCTCCTAAGGCAATAAGTCCTTCTCCATTTCTTATAACTCCACCTATTATTGCAGAGCGAGGAAATTCTATATCTTTTATAAGTTTATTAGAAATTTTAGAGGTTGGTTTTACTCTAAATTCTAGAAGTTCTGCATTCATATTATTCAGTTTCGTCATAGCAATAACTTCTCCTTTACGGATATATCTGAATATATTATTTGCAGCTAATAATTTTTTATTAATTAAAGTGTCAATACCTATAGATTGAGAGAGTTCAAAATAATCCATATTCTCAACCAATGCAATCGTTTTTCTAACCCCTTTAGATTTTGCAACTAAGCAAGACATAATGTTTGTTTCAGAGTTTCCTGTTACAGAAATAAAAGCATCCATATCATCTATACTCTCTTCATCTAAAAGCTCAACATTTCTTCCATCTCCATTAATAACCAATACATTTTCTAATTCATCAGCTAAATCGAAAGCAACCTCTTTGTCTTTTTCAATAAGCTTAACATTAAAATTCCTTGAGCTTAAATCTCTAGACGTTTTATATCCTATTTTACTTCCCCCAAGAATCATTACATCTTTAATAGGCTCATTAGTTTTACCTGTCATTTTACATAACTCTTCCCCTCCACCTTCACTGGTTATAAAAACAACTGTATCACCTTCTTTAAATTGGGTATCTCCCCTAGGTATTATAGTATATTGTGTACCAAAACGCTGTATTGCAATTGGTACAAAATGAATTTCTGAAAATAATTGTGCTGCTTCTTTTACAGATTTACCTACAAATGATGCTGTTCGTGATAAATTTAAACTTACCATTGTTAATGCACCATCTTCAAACTGATAACTATCTTTAAAAGCAGATTGGTTAAGTAATAATTCTATTTCTGAAGCAGCTAAAGATTCTGGTGAAATTAATTCATCTATTCCAAAACGCGTAAAACCTACCTCATCTTTATGTGTAATAAATTCTGTATTAGAGATTCTTGCAATTGTCCTCTTACTCCCTAACTGCTTAGCTAACACACATACTGTAATATTAGTTGTTTCAGAAGCCGTTACAGCTATTAGCAAATCGCTATTATTTACTTTAGCTTCCTTTAATATAGCTATAGAAGTTGCATCTCCTTTTAAAACTTTTATGTCTAGATGGTTTTCGGCATAAGCAAGACTGGCTTTATTTGTATCTATTAAAGTAATCTCTTGAGACTCATAAGATAATAGTTTAGCTAAATGAAAACCTACTTCTCCAGCTCCAGCAATAATTATTTTCATCTAATTTTCTGTTATTTTTAATAGTAAGAAAGGGAACCTAATATTCATTACTTGCGAATGGCGTAGGTTATAACATGAACAATTCATTCTTTTATTTAATGTAAAAAGGATAACAAAGATAGTTAAATTAACTATTTTAATCATAATTAATTATTTGTTTTAAAGTTTCTTAAATACATATACAGATTAAATATATCACACAAAAGCAACTAAAAACTACATAATAAACCTTATTTATCTAAATAGTGTATACTTTATTAAAAACATTGTAATTTTGTAAAAAATTAAATTTTGACAAAAGTAAAGCCTTATAAAAATAGCGACCTAGGTAAAAAAGAACAAGTTACCAAAATGTTTGACACTATTTCTAAAGATTACGATGGCTTAAATCGTGTTATCTCTTTTGGAATAGATATTAAATGGCGTAAAAAGGTTGTAAAAATTGTAAAAAAAGGACAGCCTGAATCTATATTAGATATCGCAACCGGAACTGGTGATTTAGCCATTAATTTAGCAGAAACCAATGCTAGTAAAATTGTTGGCTTGGATATTAGCCCTGGCATGCTTGAAATAGGTAAAGACAAAATAAAATCTAAAAAATTAGATTCTAGAATTGAAATGATTTTAGGTGATTCTGAAAACATGCCTTTTGAAGACAATACTTTCGATGCTATTACTGTTGCTTTCGGTGTTCGTAATTTTGAAACATTAGATAACGGGTTAAAAGAAATTCTTCGTGTGTTAAAACCTGGAGGTACTTTTGTTATTTTAGAAACTTCTATGCCAGATAAAACACCTTACAAACAAGGTTATAATTTTTATACAAAAAACATATTACCGTTAATAGGAAAAACGTTTTCTAAAGACAGAAGTGCCTATAAATATTTATGCGAATCGGCATCTGTTTTTCCTTATGGTGAAGCTTTAAACAATATTTTACGTAATATTGGGTTTATAAATGTTAAAGACTTGCCACAAACTTTTGGCGTGGCTACCATTTATACAGCATCAAAACAGTAATAATGAGACATATACTTATATTTTTTACCCTTTTATTTGTAGTGAATACTAGTTCAGCACAGCTTTTTACTAAAGAGAAAGTGCAGAACAACCAAAACATGGATAAAAAATTATTAAGCTGGGGCTATTACTTTGGGATTAATAATCTTGATTATAAGTTTGATTATAATGATAATAAAGGAGACATTACTAATGTAAAATCTGCAGGATTTAACGTAGGTTTAGTTGGAGATTTACGTGTAAATGATTTTATAAATATAAGATTAGAGCCTGGATTAGCCATAACAACCAGAACCTTAATGTATCCAGAAAATTATCTTGAAGGTGTTCCAGATACTAATGATTCAGATTTTTTAAGAGAAGTAAAATCGACTTACGTATATGTCCCTCTACTTTTAAGGCTATCTACTAAAAGACATAACAACTTTAAACCTTTTGTAACATTTGGGTTAGCTACATCTTTAAACTTATCTAGTAATGAAAAAAACCCTGATGATAATAGCAACGGTGAATTTAGAACCAAAAAAAATGTAATGTTTTACGATATTGGTTTTGGTATTGACTTTTACTTATACTGGTTTAAATTTACCCCTTCTATTCGTGGGGTATTTGCTATTAATGATGAATTGGTAAGAGATGCAGACCCTAACAGTCCTTGGACTAGTAATATTACCTCTATGAAAACTCGCGGCGTTTTTATAAACCTTACATTCAGGTAATTAATCAGAGTGTTTTTAGTTTTTATTATTTAACTTCTTTTAAATTCGCTCAACAAAATAGCAGTAGCAGTCGCTACATTTAGGCTTTCGGTAGCTTGTAAAGCACCAAAACGAGGAATAGCAATTCTTTTAGTTATTAAAGTCTCTATAGTTTTAGATATACCATTAGCTTCATTCCCCATCACCAAAACACCTGTGTTTGGTAATGTAGCACTATAAACATTATCTCCATCCATAAAAGCACCATAAACCGAAGTTTTAACTTCTTTTAAAAAATCTGCTAAGTTTACATACTTTATATTTACCCTAGTAATAGACCCCATAGTAGCTTGTATAACTTTAGGATTATAACAATCTACAGTGTCTTCACTACACACTAAATTATCGATACCAAACCAATCGCAAAGTCTAATAATAGTCCCCAGATTACCAGGATCTCTCACAGCATCTAAAGCCACAACTAACGTATTAAAATTAACAGCTTTTACCTCAGGAATTTCAAAGAGTGCTAGCGCTTTATTTGGTGTTGTTAAAAAACTTATTTTTTTTAATTCGTTTTCTGTTATTAAAGTTTCAAGATTGGCATCAATATTGAAAGGTGTTGTACTAAATACATGATTTAATGTTAATGAAGATTGTAAAAGCTCATTAATAACTTTTACGCCTTCAGCTACAAAAAGACCATCTTGTAATCTATACTTTTTTTGCTTTAAACGCGTTATTAGTTTTATTTGGTTTTTTGATAGCATTTAAAAAATGTATTTTTGAATCGGTAGTAATTCAAATTATAAAAAAACGAGAATTAGTACTATTAATTAATCATTTTAAGGTTTAGCTATTTGAAACAACAGCATTCAAAAATACTACTATTTATTATAATTATTAGTTTTTTCACAGCTTGTAATTCTGTGAAACGAGTGGCATCTGATGAGCACTTATTAACTAAAACGACAATTACTGTTAATGATGAAACGGTTAATAACGAAATAACTAATAATTTACTGTACCAAACACCTAATAAAAAACTTCCTTTTTTAAACCTTCCTTTAAGACTATACATCTACAATACGGCAAGACCTAATATAGATTCTATTTTAAACGCGAGATTAGAAAAAAATTCAAAAAAAAGAAAAAAGTTAGAGCGATTTTTATCTAAAAAACAGTTGGATAAATATTTAGAATCTAGAAAAAAGTTTAATAATTGGATTAAAAGAACTGGCGAAGCTCCTGTTATTGTTAACGATACACTTACCAAAAAATCTTTAAACCGTTTAGAAAGCTATTATTGGAACAATGGATGGTTTGATGTAAAACTATCTTCTCAAACCAAAAGAGACAGTAACCAAAGAGCTAGTGTAGATTACAAAATTGAAACGGGCAAACCCTATACAATAGACTCTCTTTCAACATCTATTGCCTCCCCTGTTGTAGATTCTATTTATAAAACAGCAGAAAAAGAATCATATATAAAATTAAAAGAACGATATAAAACACAATCTGTTTTAGCAGAAAAGGAACGCATTACAAACCTTATGCGTAACTCTGGTGTTTATCATTTTTCTCAAGATTATTTTTATTTTGAAGTAGATACTTTTGGAAAAACCAAAACGGTAAAAATTGACC
>NZ_JBSHNS010000181.1:0-17261 GCF_053601635.1 Pontimicrobium sp. MEBiC01747 | reverse complement strand
TATTCAAGCTTCACCTCGTTTACTATTGGCTGTAATTATAGCTGTTGTAATTTCAAAACCTTTAGAATTAAAGATTTTTGAAAAAGAGATTAATCAAGTGCTTTTAGAGCAAAAAAACGATTTAACATTAGCTAATAAAGATCAAATAGCACTACAGTACAATCCAAAAACTGAAGCTCTACAACAAAACATAACTGCATTACAAAATGAAGTAACAACTAAGGAGGCAGAGGTTAATGCACTTTACGATATTTATATTAACGAGGCTGAAGGCACTGCAGGAACCAATTTATTAGGTAAAGGCCCAGTTTATAAAGAAAAACGAGAAAAACATGATGCAGCTTTAGCAGAGTTGCAAACATTAAAACAAGATAATAAAGCAAAAATTGAAGCTACTGAGGCTGAAATATTAGCTCTAAAAACCGAATACGACACAAAAATAGCCCATTCGCAACCTATAATAGATGGGTTTGATGGCCTAATGGCTCGTGTTAATGCTTTAGGTACATTACCGTGGTTACCTTCTTTTTTTATTTTTCTATTGTTTTTAGCTATAGAAACCTCTCCAATTTTCGCAAAATTATTATCTCCTAAAGGTGAATACGATTTTAAATTAGAGGATCAGGAAACTGCAATAAAAACAATAGTAGAGCAAAAAACTCAAGAGCGTAAACTTATTCTAAAAACCGATTTCGAGGTTAACGATAAAGTCTATAGTGCTATTGCAGAAGAGGATGAACTTTATAACTATAAGCGCAAAAAAGCTCGCGAATTAATGCAAGCTCAAGCCGATGCCTTTTATAAAAAGCAACAAAAGTTATTATAGTTAAAAAGAGATTATATACCTATTTCAAAAGGATTTTCTATAGAAAAAGCTGGTTTTGTAAACCATTTTGGTCCATTTTCCGTCATGTAAATATGATCTTCGTGTCTAATACCAAATGTATTAGGTACACAAATCATTGGTTCGTTACTAAAACACATTCCAGGTTTTAAAATAGTTTTATCATTACGTACTATATATGGCCATTCATGTATATCTAAGCCTATACCATGACCTGTTCTATGTGGTAAACCAGGTAGTTTATAATCTGGTCCTAAATTATAAGATTCTAATACTTTTCTAGACGCGATATCTATAGATGCACAAGTACTCCCTATTTGCGCAGCATTAAATGCTGCTTGCTGAGTTTCTTTTTCTATAGTCCAAATACGACGTTGCAAAGCATTAGCCTCACCAAAAACATAGGTTCTAGTAATGTCTGATATATAATCATGTAATACACATCCTGTATCTATTAAAACAACTTCATTTTCTTCTAAGTTTTTTGGGTTTTTAACACCATGGGGAAAAGATGAATCTACTCCAAAAAGAACTATACAAAAATAAGACCCAGAGCTAATACCATATCGTTTATGTGCTTCATTTATAAAATCTACCACTTCTTTTGCACTTATACCTACTCTTAAAATTCTAGCGGCTGCTTTTTGTACTTCTAAAGTAATATTCATAGCTTCTTGAATAATAGCTATTTCTGCTTTAGATTTTACCATTCTACAACCCGCAGTAATTGACTTTGCATCTACAAGTTTATAAGCATTACTCTCATTTACAATACCGTTTGTAATAAAAAAAGGAGTCGCTTCGTCTATAGCTATTTCTCCATTTTTTATACCCTTCTTTACAAGGGTATCACAAAATAATTGATAAGGGCTCTCATGTTCTTCCCAGCATTCAACAATACCCTCTATTAGCATAAAATCTAAAATAGTTCCTTTTTCAAACTCTGGGGCTATATAGTGTAACTTTCCATCATCAAATAAAATAGCTCCTACCATACGCTCGCTAGAGTGCCATTTGGTTCCTGTAAAATAAAACAAATTTGTTCCTGCATGTAGATACATTGCTTTAATGCTGTACCGTTTCATAAAATCGACAGCCTTATCTATTCGGCATTGAAACTCTTCCTTTTTAATTGGCGTTACAGTATTGGTTCTTGGGACAATAGCGTTTAATTCAGCTTCAATTGTAGAACCTCCTATTCCTAATGTGGTCATAAATAAGTTTTATTTTTATTAATAAAACATCAATAAATCATTGGTGTTTTCGCTCTAAGTTATTCTTTAAAACCTTCTATCTGGATGGAAAGGGCTTAAATCTAAACTCGCTTTTTGGTCTGAAATAATTTCAGAAACTAATTTACCTGTTGCTGGCCCCAAACTCCATCCCATCATAGCATGGCCTGTTGCTATTGTTAGATTTTTACATTTAGAAGATTTCCCTATATATGGTAAGCCATCTGGTGTACATGGACGCAAACCACATGCTGCATTAGTTTTTTCTTCTGTAGTAATATTTATGTGTTTATAATAGTTTTTTGCAGCATTAGCTATAGCATTTACTCTTACTGGATTTATTCTGTTATTTATACCTCCTATTTCCATTGTTCCTGCAAAGCGTGTAAAATTTCCCATTGGTGTTACGGCTACTTTAGCTTCACACAGAATGGCAGGAATAGTAATGTTAGTTTCTTGATTTACATTAATACGATAGCCTTTTCCTGCTTGCACAGGAATTTTTAAGCCTATTTTTTTTGTTAATAACGGACTCCAACTTCCTGCTGCTAAAACAACTTCGTCTGCTTTTAGTCGTTGTTTATTAGTTATTACTTCTGAAATAAATTCTTTATTTAATTCTATATCTTTTACTGCTTCATTAGCATAAAAAGTAACGCCTCTAGATTTTAAATAGGTTTGCATTTCTTTCATGAAATCACCAGGTATCATGTGCGCATCAGAATCGTAATACACGGCTCCTTTTATATTTAAATTAGCATTAGGCTCCATTTTTTCTACTTCTTTAAGTGTTAAAAGTTTTACTCCTAAACCTTCTTGTTGCCCTCTCTGTCCTATTTTCCATTCCTCTTCTCCTACTTTATCTGTTTGGTAACACATTAACAACCCTTTTCTTTCATAATGAAAATCAAAATCGTGAGTTGCTTTTATGGATTCGTATAATGCTCTACTGTATAAATTAATGTCCTTAATAACCGGAATAGCTTTTTCTACTTTTAAAGTGGTTGAAGACTTTTTAAAAGCCCATGCCCATTTTATAAAGTCTGTATCCAGTCTTGGTTTTACATAAAAAGGACTTGTAGGATTAAACATCCATTTTAATCCTTTATTAATCATTCCTGGGGCTGCAAATGGCACAAAATGACTTGGTGTAATATAACCTGCATTTACATAAGAGGCTCCGCTTATTAAATTAGATTTATCTATTACCGAAACTTTGTGCCCTTCTTTTTCAAGATAATATGCAGTGCTTAAGCCTATAATTCCTCCGCCTATTACAATAACACTTTTACTCATTTCTTATTCCCAATTGGTATTTTATTTCCTAAATGCTCTACATAACGCTCTATTTTTCATAAAAAATACGCAGTAGTATTATACAAAGAGCATCGTAACAGTTTTATTTACTATTTATTAAATTACTTGAAAGCCATGTGCATACGGATCATCTTCGTCATCTATAATAATCGTATTATAGCCATACACTTTTGCCCAACCTTTAATGCTAGGTACTATAGCTATTTTACCATCTAAAGTGGTTTCTTCTTCTACGCAGCCTATAAACTTACTGCCAATGTAGCTTTCATGAATAAATGGTTCTCCTTTTTTTAACTTTCCTTTTGCGTATAATTGTGCTATTCTAGCAGACGTTCCTGTACCACATGGGCTTCTGTCTATTGCTTTATCTCCATAAAAAACGGCGTTACGTCCCGAGGATTTTGGGTCTATAGGATTGCCTGTCCATAACATGTGGGTTACATCTCGTATTGTATCATTTTCTGGATGAATAAATAAGTCTGGATATTTTTCATTGATACGATCTCTTACTACTTGAGAGTATTGAATGATTTGGCTTGCTGTAAAATCATGCACACCTGAAAAATTTTGCTGTGGGTCTACTATTGCATAGTAATTTCCACCATAAGCCACATCAAAAGTTAATGTTCCTAATTCTGGACAGCTTACTGTTAAGTCTTCTGCTGCTAAAAAACTTTTAACATTAGTTAGTTTTACCCAATCGACTTTTTTACCTGTTTGTTGATATTCTATATTTACCAATCCTGCTGGGGCTTCCATCTTTATTTCCCCTGGTGTTTTTGGTGTTACTAAACCTTCCTCAATGGCTATTGTAATTGTACCAATGGTACCGTGTCCGCACATTGGTAAGCACCCAGAAGTTTCTATAAATAGAATTGCAAAATCATTTTCGGGATTATGGGGAGGAAATAAAATACTTCCACTCATCATATCATGTCCGCGAGGCTCAAACATTAACCCTTTACGAATCCAATCGTATTCTCTTAGAAAGTGCTGGCGTTTTTCACTCATATTAACACCTACTAAATCTGGCCCTCCTCCTGCAACTACTCTTACAGGGTTTCCACATGTGTGTGCGTCTACACAAAAAAAAGTTTTACGCGCCATTCTTAAATTTTATCAGTAGTTTTTACATTATCTACTGTCCTTAGTATATTTAAGGGGTTCTCATTTTTTAACTCGTTTGGCAATAATTCGTTTGGCCATGATTGAAAGCTAAATGGTCTTACCCATCTTTTAATAGAGTCTACACCTACTGCTGTAAATCTAGAATCTGTTGATGCTGGATATGGTCCACCGTGTAACATTGATGGACAAACCTCAACACCTGTTGGTACGCCATTAAAAATAATACGACCTACTCTATTTTGTAATGCAGAGACTATATTTAAATTATTAGGTAATTCTGCTTCGTTTGCTATTATTGTTCCTGTTAATTGTCCTTCTAATTTATGTATTACTTCTTCAAGTTCTGTTTTGTTTTCACATTCTACCATTAAAGAAAATGGCCCAAAAACTTCGTTATGTAGTGTTGGATTTTCTAAAAAAGTAGTTCCTTTTACTTTAGAAACAACTTGCCTTGCATAATTAGATTTAACTTCTGAATCATAGTTTGCTACGACACTTAATTCTGGTTGCTCTAATGCTTTTGTTTTATTGTTTTCATAGGCTCCTATAATGTTTGGGTGTAACATACAAGATGGTTCTACTTTTACAATCTCTTCTGCTAGTGTATTTGTAAATTGATTTAGTCCTTCTCCTTTAACGCCTAATAATAGTCCTGGATTTGTACAGAATTGTCCTGCTCCTAATGTAATAGAGCCTGCGTAAGTTTTGGCCCAATCGTTAGCTTTTTCGTTTAAAGCTTCTGGTAATAAAACTACAGGGTTAATGCTTCCCATCTCTGCAAATACTGGTATAGGTTCTGGGCGTGTGGCTGCTAAATCGTAAATTGCTCTACCACCTTTAATACTTCCTGTAAACCCAACACCTTTAATGTTTGGGTGTTTAACTAATTCTTGCCCTACTTCTATTCCGCTACTATTTAAATTAGAAAACACTCCGTTTGGCATTCCTGTTTTTTTTGCTGCTTTTATAACTGCTGAGGCCACCATTTCTCCTGTTCCTGCATGCATTGGATGAGATTTTACAATTACTGGGCACCCTGCTGCCAATGCCGCAGCTGTATCTCCTCCTGCTGTTGAAAACGCTAATGGGAAATTTGATGCTCCAAAAACGGCAATTGGTCCTAGTGGTACTAACATTTTACGCAAATCTACTTTTGGTATTGGTTTACGTTCTGGTTGAGCTTTATCTATGCTAGCTTCTACCCAAGAGCCTTCTTTTATATGATTTGCAAATGTTCGCAATTGGCCTAGTGTTCTCCCTCTTTCTCCCATTGCTCTTCCTGCTGGCAATCCAGATTCTGAAGTATATACTTCAAGTAATTCTTCTCCTAAAGCTTCTATTTCATCTGCAATAGTATTTAAAAACAATGCTTTTTCTTCTCCTGTTTTTTTTTGATATTCTAAATAAGCTTTTGCGGCTAAAGCTGTTGCTGTATCTACTTCTTCTTTTGTTGCTTCTGTGAATATATTATCGTTCTCTTTATTTAACTGAGGATTGAATGTTTTGTATGTTTTCTCTCCTTTTGCTGAAAGTGTATTTCCTATATAATTTTTACCTGTAATCATCCTTACTTATTTTTTAAATGTTTTTTTCAAACTTACTGGTTTGTAAGCTATTTTTTAATATTCGAAAGGCTTAACCTATTAAGTCCAGAACTTCAAGTCTTTCTTTTGCCAGAATATATCTTGCACGGACATCATCAATTTGCTGTTGAGTTAATTTCTTACCAAAAGTACGAAGCCCTCCAGCAACATCATTATGATGAATTCCCATAGCAAGCTTAAGGTATTCCATAAGCAACGGCTGAGCATCAAGGTACGATAATGAATTTAAAGCCTGAGAAATTTTGTTTGCCTCAGCCCATTCTCCATTTAAAACATATTCCTGCATAGTAACACTTGCTTTTGGGAATATAGTGCCTACACCTGTAATACCACCACTTGCTCCAGCGAGTCCTGCATATACAGTGACTGTGTCTACTCCTGCCAAAACTTTTAAATCTTTGTTCTCTAACACCAAGGTTTCAATAATTGAAACATCTATAGTCGATATTTTAAGAGCTGCTACCTTAGGAAGAACAGAAAGTCTTTTAAGAAGGTCTATTGAGAGCGGATGATAACCGGCTGCATCAGGATTATTATAAGGCATAATTGTTACGCCTACATCTTTTGCCGTTGCTTCAGAAAGTGCATAGTACTCATACATTTCTTTTTCAGAAGGAACCGCCTTAGTTTTTGGTGGCATGACCATGACTGTATCAACTCCAACTGTTGCAAGTCCTTCAACTATTTTAGCAAGTTCTTCCTTAGTTTCTGATGCTGCTCCGCTAATCAACGGGACATTGTATTCTTTAGCAACCTCAGAAAGGGATTTAAGTAAGGAAAGACGTTGCTTGGTGCTCAGGTAGCTATTCTCACCCAGAGTTCCAGAACCGACAAGTCCGCTCATTCTACTTCCGCCCTTTCCTTGAGCTTTTAAAATACCTGCTGCCTGTTTTTGTGTTGCATCAAGGTCAATCTCAAGAGCGCCAGATTTTGACTCTTTCAACCATGTAAATACGGCTGGCATTACGCCATTCCATTGTATGCTCATAAAATTCTAATTGTTTATGGTGTAAATGTACTTCTGCTATTGTAATTTAAATATTTGTTTTTTATCCAATTATAATACCATATTATCCATTTAATTTAATTAACTAGTATTTATGAATAGTATTTGCTTAATTTTATACTTTAGATTCAATTTAAATGAAAGTTTTACCCTTTAAAATACCTAAACCTGAACATGACGCTCTTGTCTATCAAGAAGACATTGGTCCTATTTTTTATAACAAACTACATCAGCATGAAGAAATCCAGATTAGTTTTATTGTAGAAGGCAAAGGCACACTTATTGTTGGAGATACTGTAAATGATTATAATAAAGGGGATCTTCTAGTAATAGGGAGTAATCTGCCACATGTTTTTGAAAGCGATAGTCATTCATCACCGCAATCGCAAATGTTAAGTTTGTTTTTTACTAAAACAGCTTTTGGCTCTCATTTTTTTAACCTCGAAGAATTAAAAGAATTAAATTCTTTTTTTAAACGTGCTACTTATGGGTTTAAATTTATTTCTGAACCTGAAGTCATTAAATCTATATTTCTACGTCTTAAAAAGGCTTCTAAATTAGAACAATTTATGTCTTTATTGAAGCTTTTAAAATTAACTTCTGAAGGAGATTATAATAGTTTATCGTCTTTTATTTATGATAAAAAATTTAATGTTGTTGAAGGGAAACGCATGCAAGATATTTTTGAATATACTATGAAGCATTATGATAAAGACATCTCTTTAGATACTATTGCCAGTGTAGCTTCTATGACCAAAAATGCTTTTTGCAAATACTTTAAAAAAAGAACTAATAAAACTTATTTTAGATTTTTAAGTGAATTACGTATTGAGTATGCTTGTAAGTTAATGGAGTCTCACAATGATCTTTCTATTTCAGAAATAGCTTATAAGGCTGGGTTTAAAAACATATCTAATTTTAATAGACAATTTAAAACCATAAAATTAATGACACCTACTAATTATAAAAAAAGCTAGTATAAAACTGTTTACCCATTTTTGGGAGACTTACAGTATTATATTTTTTTAACGTAATCTGTAATAATGACTATTTGAGTTGGTCCAACTTTACCTTCTATATATTTCTCGTTTTCATGGTCTAAAGATATGCGTCTTACTGCGGTTCCTTGTTTTGCAACCATACTAGAGCCTTTTACTTTTAAATCTTTTATTAAAACTACAGAGTCTCCTGCTTGTAACACAACACCATTAACATCTCTATGAATTAATTTTTCTGGATCTGCTTCTCCTTCTCCTGTTGCTTTTGCAAATTCTAAAACGTCTTCTTCTAGATACATCATATCTAACAAGTCTTGAGGCCATCCTTCTTTTCTAAGTCTAGATAGCATTCTCCATGCTGCTACTTGCACTGCCTCATGTTCGCTCCACATACTATCATTTAAACATCTCCAGTGGTTTGCATCTGTTGTTTCTGGGTCGTCTATTTGATTAATGCAGGTTTTACATGCTACTATAGATTTTTTTAAGTTTTGATCTTTATGCGGTGCTAAGGTATAGATTTCTAAATGCTCATCGTTACTACATAATTCGCATTTATTATCTGCTCTTTTTTTAAGTTCCCTTTCTAAACTCATAGTTAAATTTTAAGGTGTAAAGATAAGTTTATTATTCATTATTATTAAGTGTATCTCTAACCTTTTTAGGGAGTCCTTTTACGACCATATTATAAGAATGGTCTATTAATCGTATTATAAATTGGGGTTGTAGTTCGCCTTTGTGTATGTATACAGAGTTCCAATGTTTCTTACTCATGTGCCAGCCTGCCTCGATGCTTTCATATTCTTCTCTAAGTTCTACTGCATATTGTGGATCGCATTTTAAATTTAAAGATGCTAAGCCTCTTTCCCATTTTGCTAATGGTGCTAAAAGAAACATTTTACCCGCTACTTTAAAAACTAATGTATCCTGATCGAAAGGAAAAGTTTCTGTTACTTGAGGTTTATTCAAACAGTATGTTCTAATTTGTTCTATATCCATTAAATAAATTTAATACATTTATTTAATATTGTCCTTAGAAATTTCTTTTGTTGATTTAGATTTTCTTCTTGGTAAATTATGTAATCTACGCTCTGTTGTTTTAACAATTGGAGGAATGTCTAAACTGACTAAAACTTCGTTAATGTAAAGTAACACTCTATTCATATATAGGGATTTATTGGCTTAAACTTTTTATTAGCGCTATTAATAAAAACATATAATCGGAGGGAGAGGGATTAATAAGATACTAAAAAAAGAAATATGATACCTATTAAAACTCTAAAAATAGATGTACTACACTTTAAATCAATTTTTTAATTCTTTTTTGTAGTCTTTTTCGCTCAACTCTAATGCAGAATAGTCTAAAGTCCAGCCAATTGTTTCTACTATATTTTCTATTAATAGAATAGATTCCAAAGCTTCTTTTTGTGCCACTTGATATAGACCACTTTCTGGAACTTTATCTCTAATATGCTGCTTTGCTTCGTTATGTAAGCTTGTTAAATCATTAGCTTCAAACTTATTGAAAAGTCCATCTTTTTTATCGTAGTAGTTTATATTAGTCTCAATAGATAGTATTTCTGCTTGGGGAAAATGATTTAAAACTAAGGTTTTAGATTTCGTATTGGCTTTCATATCTACTTTTGCCAAATCAAAACCTACATGTGCTTTTGCATTAACTACTACAAGTGCTTTTTTTCGGCTAGATACTAATTTTAAAAACCGTTCTTTTACGTCTTCGTAATGGTAAATCTCTGCAAAATCGCCTTCTACAGTGATAAACTTACACACTTTTTTTATTTTATCTAACAAAACTGCAGATTGGTAATTTGCAAGTTGTTTTGCTTTTATATGTTTTATGTATGTAAACACTCCTAATGAGGCTAGTGCTCCAAATATGGTTCCTAATAGTGTTTCCATTATTCTACTTTATATAAAATGGGTTTACTTGGTGCTGCATCATTTTCAAAAGAGGCAATTTGTAAGTTTAATATGTAAATTCCATCTTTAATTTTATTTGCAACATATATAAATTCTGTTATTGTTGCCTCTGTTCTTATCTCTCTTTTGGTGTTCCAAAAGGCGTTATGTGCTAGTAATTTACCATCATCTTTTTCTTTATCTACGCTTGGTAAATCTATAAGTAGGTGTTTTATTCCACAATCTCTAATGTACGCAGCTGCATCTTCTGCCAAATAGGGCCAGTTTGTATTAGAGTATTGTCTTGATTTTTTATCTTTTGTATTAGGCATTGTACGAATTACTAATGCTTCTGCTGTTTTATTTTTAATTAAAAACTGAAGTTGTTTTTTAGATATTACATAATCTTCTCCTATTAATTCTGGTGCTACAGATACAACTTCGGCTAGAAACATAAATTGTTTTAAGCATTTGTTAATGCTGTAAAAATCTTCTGTAATATGGCCTACACACTCGGTATGTGTTCCATGGGCATGTGGATTAAATGCTATATTATTAAAGTTTATTGAAGCGCCTTCTTTTACGCTAGCAACCCATTCTCCCATTTTTACGGGTTCTATTTTAGGCTCATCTATATACCACGCATTTGCATTTTTTTTTGAGGCTTTTAGTGTTATGGAAATATCTAATGGTTTCGATAAGTCTATACTATATTTTTTATTGTCTATGGTAATTACTGTATTCAATAGTCGTTAATTTTAAATAAATCTGATGCGATGCCATCGCTTAAAAATTTTCCTTTTGCTGTTACTAACAGTCTACTGTCTTCAATATACAACAATTGTTTTGTTATATACTTTTTAGAGACTTTTAAAAGGTATTCTTCGTACTCTTTACCAAAATCGTGCCTAACTTTTTGTAATGACACGCCCCATATGGTTCGCAGTCCCGTCATTACGTATTCGTTATACTTATCTGTTATAGTTAATGTCTCTATTTCTGATGGTAGTGTTTTACTTTCTAATGCCTTAATGTATTTTGAGTTATTCCGCACATTCCAACTGCGTTCTTTTCCATTAAATGAGTGTGCCGATGGGCCAACACCTATGTATGGTTTTCCTTGCCAATAAGCCGAATTATTCTTACTAAAAAAACCTGCTTTACCGAAGTTTGACAACTCGTAATGAATAAAGTTTGATGCTTTTAATGTTTCTATTAAAATATGAAATTGCGTTTCTGCTTTATCATCATCTACATTATCTATAATTCCTTTTTTTATAAAAGAGGCTAATGCTGTTTTTGGTTCTACGGTTAGTGCATAACTCGAAATATGATTGATACCAAAAGACAAAGCGGTTTCAATATTTTCCTTCCATTGGGCATTAGTACTTCCTGGTATACCGTAAATTAAATCTAAAGAAATGTTATTGAAATATTGCGTTGCTATTTCTAAACATTTTTTTGCTTCTACTGCATCATGTGCCCGATTCATAAGTTTTAAATCGGCTTCAAAAAAAGACTGAACGCCAATGCTTAAACGGTTTACAGGGCTTTGAGATAATTGAAGAATAATCGTTTCTGTTAAATCATCTGGGTTAGCTTCTAACGTAATTTCTGGGTGTTCTGAAACTTGATAATTATTATAAACTGCATTAATAATTTGCTGTAATTCTTCGAGAGATAATAGACTTGGTGTACCGCCTCCAAAATAAATAGTTTCTACTGTTGTTGTTTTAAACTCATGTTTACGTAATTCCAGCTCTGTTATTAAAGCTACTATTAATTCATTTTTCTTTTTTAAGGATGTCGAAAAATGAAAGTCACAATAATGACAGGCTTGTTTACAAAACGGGATATGGATGTATATTCCTGCGATAGTTTTAGTTTTTTAATTAAACTTATATAACAATAAGTTAAAAGCACTTTTTTAGATTAAAATTTATTAATAGGAACTCCTTTTAAAGGTCTCTAAATTATTCACAATTGAATCTTGTAAAGGCTTTAATTCTTCTACATTGTAATAATCTAAAGGAAAACTCCAAGCATAACTTTTTGAAAACACAAGACCATATTCGTTAGTAAAGAAGTAGTTATGTTCCTCATCCATAGCCTCTTTATCATCATAAAAATACTTAAAGACTTTTATAGGTTTTCCTTTAAAACTAAATGTTTTAGAGTCTACTAACTTACAAACTAGACCCCTAAAGTAAATAGAGCTATCATTTGTCATATTTTTAGTTATAATATAATGAAAAGCATTATTACTATCTTCTGTTTTATATTCATAAACCATGTTAGTGCTATCCTTATATTTTTTATATAAGGCAGATTTCTTTTTGCTTTTATAATCACGATATAGTGTTTTTATCGTAATATTTTTATAAGCGTTTTCTTTTATACTTGACTCATTCTTTCCGCCACAGGCAAAGATGACACAGCAGAATAAACTAAAAATTATTAACTTTTTCACTTCTTTATTCGTTTTTCATTTTGTTTTACAAAAGCACTCCAACCAGAATAGCTTTTACCAACCTCTACACGACCTTGATTATAAAAATGGCAAACGGCTGCGCCTAAACCATCCATAGAGTCTAGATTTTTAGGTAATGTTTTAATACCTAACATATTTTGTAACATTTTTGCTACTTGCTCTTTACTGGCATTACCATTTCCTGTAATTGCCATTTTAATTTTTTTTGGAGCATATTCTGTAATAGGGACTTCTCTAGATAATCCGGCTGCCATTGCTACTCCTTGGGCTCGACCAAGTTTTAGCATACTTTGTACATTTTTACCGAAAAATGGTGCTTCTATGGCTATTTCGTCTGGATGATGTGTATCTATTAATTCTATAGTACGTTCAAAAATAAGTTTTAATTTTAGGTAATGGTCATTATATTTTTTTAGGTCCAACTCATTCAATTGTAAAAATTGCATTTTTTTATTAACGACTTTTATGAGTCCAAACCCCATAATAGTTGTTCCTGGATCTATGCCTAATATTATTTTTTCTTCTGCCATTTAATCATTACAATATGTACAGCCGCTTAAAGAAAATGATACGCCTACTGTTGCAGTAAATAAATTTCCATTAAAAGAGCCAAAGCCTTTAGTTAATGGATCGAATTCTTTTGCAAATCCAAAAATATAAGACGCATCAAAATATACCGATACTGTTCTTGCTACTTTATAATGTAGCTCTACACCTCCCATAACATTAAAAAACGAAATGTTGTTATCTTTAAAGTCTCCTAATGGTTTAATTATAGAATAACCTGGACCTACATGTCCTACCAATGCCATATCTACAGGTAAAAAGCCTACATCTCTTGTTGCATCGTATACCAACTGGGCATTTATTCTTGTATAATTTACTTTAAATTCTGGTGTATTATCATCGTTTGCAAATCTGTTATACCCAAAATCTAATTTAGCTCCTATTTGAGGTTTAAACATACGTTGTATACCTAAATTAATTGTAGGGAAATTGGTTGATTTTGCTACAAATGGTCTCACTAATCCATCTTGTGCTGGACTATTTAACCCAACTGCTATTTGGGCTTTCCAAATACTTGTTTCTACTTGAGCAAATGCAGTGGTTAATCCTAATAAAAAAAAGGCTAAAAGGCAATAGTGTTTCATTGAGGTCTTCATTATAGTATATTTGATTTAATTTGCAGCACATAACACGTTACATTATTAATTGATGAAATTGTGTTACTGTTTAAATTTATGAATAGTACGTTACCATACAAAACTAAACAATTCTTTTTTATACTCATTAAATTGAGTATTGTTGTTGGTGCTTTTTATTTTATATATAATAAGTTGGTAAATAATGGGACTTTAGATTTTCCTGAATTTGTTACTATTTTGTCTAAAAACAACGTGTTTTCTGCTAAAAACGTATTTCTACTATTACTTTTAAGTAGTTTAAATTGGTTTTTTGAAATTATAAAATGGAAAATTTTAGTCTCTTCTATAAAAAAAATCAGTTTTAAAAATGCCTTAGAACAAAGTTTAGGTTCGCTAACTGCATCTCTTTTTACGCCTAACAGGATTGGAGAATATGGAGCAAAAGCAATTTATTTTTCTAGTAACCACAGAAAACGCATACTTCTTTTAAATTTAATTAGTAATCTCATGCAAATGAGTATTACCATTATTTTTGGGTGTATTGGTGTTTGGGTATTTTCTACTAATTATAGTATTGCAATTGATTATTTTAAAATATCCAGAGGCCTTATAATTATTGTTGTTGTTTTTGGCTTTGCTATTATTGGTATTAAACAAAGTAAATACACTATTAAAGGGTTTTCTCTTGAAAAAATTAAACAGTTTATATTTAAGTTATCTATAAAAATTAAAGGAATGGCCTCTGTGCTATCTTTAATTAGATATCTCGTATTTTCTTTTCAATTTTATTTTTTGTTACAGCTTTTTGGAGTACAATTATCTTACTTTGAAGCGATGACAATAATTACCTCTATGTACTTATTAGCATCTATAATACCTTCATTATTTATTTTTGATATTATTATAAAAGGTAGTGTGGCGGTCTATTTATTTTCTATGGCTGGTGTTAATGAATTAACTATTTTATGTATTGTTACATTAATGTGGTTACTTAATTTTGTAATTCCAAGTATTTTTGGAAGTTACTACGTACTTAATTTTAATTTACCAGAAAAGGATATTGTATGACTTTACTTTTTATAGGCATTACTTTAGTATACTTAATTTTAATTGGTAGTTTCCTTATTGGTTTTGATAAAGTCGAATCTTTTACTACTAAAGACTTAAAACCTATTACTAAATTTTCAGTTATTATTCCGTTTAGAAATGAAGCTGAAAATCTTCCTGAATTATTAGCTTCCATAGAGCATTTAAATTATCCGAAGCATTTGTTTGAAATATTATGTATTGATGATGCTTCCAATGACAATTCTGTTTCATTAATTACTAAATTTTTAGAAGAGCATCCAAACTTTCAAATTTCTATTATTAAAAATATAAGAACTTCTAATTCTCCTAAAAAAGATGCCATTACTTCTGCAATAGAGATTAGTAAATACAACTGGATTGTTACTACTGATGCCGATTGTTTACTTCCTAAATACTGGTTAGATACATTTGATGCTTTTATACAGCAAAAAAATACTGATTTTATAATTGCTCCTGTTACATACACGGCTATTAACTCTAGTTTAAAACAATTTCAATTACTTGATTTTTTAAGTTTAATTGGCGCTACTATTGGTAGTTTTGGTATAAAGAAACCTTTTTTATGTAACGGAGCTAATTTAGCCTACAGTAAATCTTTATTTAAAACTGTAAATGGTTTTAATGGTAATAACACTATTGCCAGTGGAGATGATATTTTTTTATTAGAAAAGGCACTTAAATTAGATAAAAGTAAAGTAGGTTACTTAAAGTCTAAACATGCCATTATAAAGACCAAACCGCAACCTAATTGGGTTAGTTTAATAGCCCAACGTAAACGTTGGGCTGCTAAAACGTCTAGTTATAATTCTTTATTTGGAAAGTTAACTGGCTTAATTGTTTTAACAATGAATGGTGCTTTAATTTGTGCTTTAACTTTTACATTAATTGGTTCTCTTAACTTAAGGACTTTTTTATACATTTTTATTATAAAATCTGGAATCGATTTTTTGTTACTTTCTAAAACTAGCCGCTTTTTTAGTCAAGAGCGTTATTTAGTTGCTTTTATTTTTTCTAGTATTCTCTATCCTTTTTTTAGTGTTTATACTGCATTTATGTCTTTATTTACTACCTACAAGTGGAAAGGAAGAACGTTTAAAAAGTAACCTATTCTAGTTATTCGCTTAAAATTTTTACTTTTACAATAAATCCAAATCCCAAATACAATGAAAAAACTAGTCATTTTACTAACTTTTATGGCGGTTAGCAGCTTTGCTTTTTCGCAAAATACCTACTCTGTTAATAACGAAACTCTTGAATTAAAAACCGAGGTTGATGGTACTTTAGATTTACTTTGGAATACTTTTAATGGTCAATATCGTTATTTTATTAAAGATAATGATGGTCGTATTACCGAGTTAAAAAACACAAAAGGTGCAAACAATAAATATCAAGAAGAATACAAAACAGTATTAACAGATTTAACGCAACAAGATGCTTCTAAAGTTAAATTAACAACATATAGTTTAAAGTCTTTTCTTAACAATTATAATACTTCTGTAGATGCTAATTATACAAGTAACGAAACTAAAACAAAGCTAAAATTTAGATTAGGTGTTTTTGGAGGTATAACTAATAATCCTTTTGTTGATAACCCAAATAATGAAACTGTACCATTTTTTGGCACTGAGTTAGAGCTAGTCTCTGACGCTACATTACCAAAACAAGCTGCTTTTTTAAATATTAGACATAGTACAGACAATGATGATTTTAATTATTCTGCGACTCAATTTGCATTAGGATACCGTTATAGGTTTATTAATAAAACGGGGTTTAATATTTATGCACAAACTAAAGCTGTTACTTTTACCTCTGCTAAGTCAACACTAAGTTATCTAGATGCGAGTAACAATGTCGTTACAGAGGAGTCTACTGGTACTAGTTTTGATGCTCCTTTTGTTTTTGGCTTTGGTGCAGATATAAAATTGGGTAATGGTTATTTAACTTTTGTCTACGATTCGTTATTTGCGATTTTTATAGATAATCAAGGTAATTTCTCTACAGACTTTGCTGTTGGTTATAAATTTAATTTATAATGCACTTACTTAATAAAACATCTAACCCAGTATTTACTGGTTATTTTTGGGATCATCCAGAAAATATACAGCGTAAATTAACGGTTAGAGGTGTTTTTATTAAAACTTTATTTTCATTAATTATTATTAGCTCTATAGTTGTTGGTATTTGGAAACTACACAGTACTGGCACCAATATAAAATGGTATACTACTGGCGGTATGCTTAGTGCCATTATTATTAGTATAATTATTTCTGTTAGGCGTCATTGGGTTCATATTTTAGTTCCGCTTTATGCAGTAGCTAAAGGGTTTATGTTAGGTGGTATAACTGCTTATGCTCATGATATGTTTCCTAATATGCCTTATCAAGCTGTTGGCATTACTATTATTACTTTTTTTGTGGTTTTAACGTTATACCAAACACGTATTATTGTAGTTACAAAAAAACTAAAGAGTGTTATCATTACTGTTTG
>NZ_JBSHNS010000180.1:0-5180 GCF_053601635.1 Pontimicrobium sp. MEBiC01747 | reverse complement strand
ATACAACGCTTAAAGGATAAAAAAATAGCTTCAGAAAATTTATTAGAGGCAAAAATAGAAGACATTAAAAAGAAATCAATTAAAAACCTATTTAAACAAATAGATTACAAATTTAATGTTAAGCAAAAAGTACAAGAGGCGCTCCAAGCCAATGATTCTTTTAATCAATCTACAGAAGAATTTAGTAAAATAATACCCGAAAAATATTGGCAAAGCCCAGAAGAACTTTATACCAAATCTAAAACAACATTAACCTTTATAAAAACCTTTTTTGGGAAGTCGGTTTGGAAAAATAATTTGTTATGGTTAGCTGTAATTTTAATAATAGTAATTGGTGTTCCTATTTTTATGTTATTTACAGAATATAAAATTAGTGAGATTGACTTTGAAAAGATTTTTAGGTATAAGTATTGGGTTACCATATCTTTAATAGGCACGGCACTACTAAGAGCCTATAAAACAGCTAGGCACTTACACCCATTAATTGCATCGTTTTGGAAGCTAAAAGAAGCCTATGTGCTAGAAAAAGAAAATGCACTCTTTAAATTTAAGCAAGAAGAAAAAGCAATAACATTACAAATAGAAAATTATAAGCAAAACATACAACAACTTAATATTAAAATAGGGGAGGCCGAAGCACAGAAAAAAGATATAGAATACCGTTTAGATAATACACATACAACCGAAGCCTTATTTAAGTTTATAGAAAACCGCTCTACTAGCGACGATTATAAAAAGCATTTAGGCATAGTCTCTGTAATACGAAAAGACTTTGAAATTTTAAGCGATTTATTTACCGATCATAATACCGAGTTAAACGAAGTAAAAGCTAAAGAAACATACCAAACCTTTAGAAGTAAGTTTGAAAGGCCTCTAGAGCGCATTATCTTATATATAGATGATCTAGATCGTTGTACAGACGATCGTGTTATACAAGTGCTAGAAGCTGTAAACCTACTAATGGCTTATCCGTTATTTGTAGTTGTAGTAGGTGTAGACCCGCGTTGGGTGAAAAATGCCTTAATTAAAAAGCACGAATTACAGTTTGGAGGCCATGGAGAAAGAGCAAAACTAATAGAACGCATAGAACCCTCAGGATATTTAGAGAAAATATTTCAAATTCCATTCCATCTACAAGAAGCCACAGACGAGAATGTAAAATATATGCTTAAAACATTAGCAGAATCTAACCCAAGTTTAAAAATTGCTACAAAAGAAGGGCAAGAAAAAAATGGAGGAGATGTAAAAGAATCAAATTCAGAATCCTTAGCAAATACAGGAGACGTATTAAAAGAAGTAAAGGTAGAGCATAGCAGTAATAAAGAAGTGAATATTGATGATGTAAGACCTCTAGAAACAAATGAAGAAGTTATAGCCTCACTAAAATTTGTAACTAAGGAAATAAAACTAATACAAGAATTTTCTAAAATACTAGGCGCAAACCCAAGAACTCTAAAACGATTTGTAAATATTTTTAGAATAATAAAAGCACATAAAGGATTTAACTATTCCGAAGAAGCTAAAGATGAAGAATTATTAGCCATTATCTTTTTAATAGCCTTACCTATAGGTAAATATAAATGCTTAGTTAAACCATTTGAAGCTTTTATAAACAGAGAAACAGATAGTAAAATTGATGGTAAGACATTACAAGATTTTTTAAATGAAACTCTATATAATAATGATGAAAAAGAAGCTCAAAACAAAATACAGAATATATTTAACACCAATGCTAATCAACTCTTAAAGACAGATAAGAAAGTATTTAAAAAATATAGCAAGTTTATAAAGCGTTTTACATTTAATGGCGTGTAAGTTCTATTTTTAATAAAAATAAGTTGTGGTAGTATAAAAAAGAAAACTCCTCTATAAAAAAGAGAAGTTTTCATGAATTCAATATTAAATAATGGGAGCTATTAAAGCTATTCAATATTGAAAGTAGATTTTAAAAATTGTTCTAAACCAGTATCTATAGCATCGCTATGGTTAGCTCCAGCAATAATATTTACAGTAGCACCCTTACCATTTAAAAACTGAATTTCTTCGGTTGTTAATTTGCCAACTTGTTCATCTCTATCACCCGCAACATAGGTTATTTTAGAGAGGTCGTTAATATTAGCAAATTCGGTAATATATCTATTGTTACCCAAGCCAGCAGCTAAGCGACTCATATTTCGGTCTTCAACGTCATCTAAATTTTGTAGTTGAAAACTAGCATTTCCATTAGCATCGTAAGTATAACCTCCACCTTGACCTTGGCTAAAACCAGTCCAAAAAGCATCTTCTATGTTAAGTCTACCTACCATAATTAAGTAACCATCTGCAACACCAATGCCATGCTCTGCAATAAGCTCTTGAGTCATGAAAGCTCCAAAGGAAATTCCTAAAACGTAAACTCTTTTATTGGGCAAATTTTTAAAAAAGGAGACTACTTTTTTTAAGTTTACAATACTTTCAGCATCAAATACCTTAGCTTGTTCAAAAGTAATGTCAGATTGAGAAAATTGCTGTGGCATTAATGTTTGCGCTTGATGCACGTTTACATATAATACATTTTGAGTGTTAGTAGAAGTCCTTATTTCATTAATAATATCATCTTCTAGAGTCGTTACTGGGCCTCCTTGAGTATTTACAATTACAATATTACTTTCTGCATTACCGTGAAAAGTAGCAATATCTTCAATTTCTGCAAACTGCTGAGGCTCAATAATAACTGTGCCTGTATTATCATCATCATTATTGCAACTATAAAAGGTTGTAATAGTTAGTGCTAGTAAGACTATAAATTTTAACTTTTTCATGAGCTTAATGTTCTTTTTAGTTTATTTTTCTTTTAAAAATGTAACGTGTAATGAATATACCTTTTCCATCTTTGCTTCCTGCATCGCTTTCAACTGCACTAGTAACAAATGCTAAATCCCAACCCTCTGCTAACATCGTTGTTAGTTTTGATGAAATTACAGCATCATTAGCAGCAATATTTTGAAATCTGATACCGCCAAGGTTATAAAAGTTTAAAAGTTTTGTTTCTTCAAAATCTTTAACTCTAATATCCTTTCTTTTAGACTTGTTTCTAGAATTATCTTCTTCAGTTTGGGTAGAAGTAAATTGTTTGTAATCTCTTTCGGCATTGGCAGATATTATTCGGGAACGCCCTAAACCATTTGGTACAATAGACTCTACACTTGTAATAACTTTTACTTCAAACTGTTTAGTGTTTGTAGTGTCTTGCGCATGGATTGTAAATAATGTTGCGATGGCAAATAAGCCTGCTAAAATTGTTTTTTTCATTGTTTTCGTTTTTTAATTATTAAAATTATACAATGCATTCTTGTAAGAAAGCATTGTGTTATAAGCAGTTGAATTTAGTTTCTGTATTTTTCCTTTTTTCTGAATACCATATTTATTCTGTACTTAGCATTACTTCCAAATACTTCTACATCATCTCCACCACCAACACCTAAAGTGCCTGCATTTGCGTTATATGCATCTACATATTCGTAGCCTAGTTGAGAAATAGCATTTAAAAGATCTGTTTGGTTTCTAATACGAAGTTTTTTTCTGTTTTGAAGTAACTCTTCAAGTTCTTCTAGCTTATCTTGATAAACAGATTTTTTGGAATCGATAGAGATGTCTATACCTCCTAAGAGTTTTGTGTTTTCTGAGGTAACAACTATATATTCTGGTAATTCGTTAATATTTACAGTGCTACTTTCTACAACCTTTAGTTCTTGGGCAATACCACCAAAAGTTGCTACTATTATAAATATGCTTGCTAAAATTGTTTTTTTCATTGCTTAATAATTATTTTATTATAAATTTTGTTGCTACTTTTTCTTTAATTTCATCATTTTTCATCCAGTACATATCTCCAGATGGAGCAGCAGATAATGTTCTGAAATAAAAGTCTGGCCCTAGTTTTTTTCCTAAACACATCGTAAAGTATTCTATTTGATATTGGTGTGCTGGGTGGTCTTTAGGTAACTCATCTGCCGATATGCCTTCACCTCCCCAAGAATGTATACCTAGCTGGGCTCCTTTAGTTACAATACGTTCGTTACCAGCGCAAAATAAATCTACTCCACCAGAAGATATTTTACTATTTACCAATACCATAGTATTAAGTCCTGCCTCTCTTATTAGTCTTCCTGTATGCATATTAACAGCATCGTTTATAGAACCAGGGACATTTTGTAGAACAAGGGTTTTTACTTCTGGATGATTAAGTGTTAAATTCTTTATTTGCGGATAGGTTACTGTCCCTAATGTGCCATTTAAAAAAGCTTTATTCTCTTTAACTTCTATAGTACTATTACCAGCACCAGTTATAGCTTCATTACTTTTAAAAGCAATAGTTGCTACAGTCGCGTCTTTAGCATATTTAAGCTGTCCTTTAAACGATATATCTAATGTCTCTAAATCATTAACAGTAGCAGTAAGCGTTCCAGTTGCTAAAGGATTATTAAAAAGATTAGCAGAAGCTTTATCATTATCATCTAAAGCAATTATATCTGCATCTATTAAAATAGCCGAAGTTTCAACTGTTTTTTGTTTATCCGTTTTAGATTGTTCAGTATAAATAGGAAGCGCATTTGTATCTACAAATTGTAATAATGTTTGTGTTTTGGCACCCTTTTTAAACATTGTAATTAATATTATTTGCTTTCCATCTTCCTCTGGGAAGAAAAAGTTAATAGGGTAAGCCTCACCATCAATAACCATTTTTGTGTTATAAATTATTTCCATTTGCCTTTTAACTTCATTATCAATATTGGCTATAGAAATCCCTTCACTCTCATCAAAGTTTGCCCAACACTTATTTTTATACCAATAGCCTGCCTTTTTTTCACATGCTTCTAAAGAATTTACTTTATATGTTTTTGTTAAATCGCCTATTTTGTTTTGAGCATTACAGTTAAAAAATAACAGGCTAACAACAGCATATACTATAGGTTTTAATCTCATAACGATTGCTTTTTATGTTTTTTTATTAATTGATGAATAGAGTATAAACTTGTAATTATTAGAGAAGGAAGTATTATTATTAAATCTATTCTTATAAAAGTATTAGGAGCTATAGTTAGCCATTTAGAAATAAACCATTCCCAGATAAAAAAACTAGTCCAAATTAGGATTAGAAATACAATAACGTATTTTGAGTTTTTCATAACATTCTGTTC
>NZ_JBSHNS010000179.1:0-9162 GCF_053601635.1 Pontimicrobium sp. MEBiC01747 | reverse complement strand
TTCTAAAACATTAAACATTAAAAATTGATTCCCATTAATTTTGATAAAGGGTGCCGAAAATAAAAAAGCTAATAAAATATAACTTACATATTTACGGTATTGGTACCATTTACCAGATGGTTTTTTAGGAAATACCCAAGCACGCTTGCCTTCTTCGTTAAGCGTGCCTATAGTATCTCTAAAATTATGTTGACCTTGTTCTGCCATGTATGTTTAATTCGTCATTGAGACGTTTACTGCAGTAGAATCTTTTACAGTTTCGATAGTTTCTTCTACTTTTATATCTTGTGCTTTAGTGTCTTCTGAAGCATTTGGGTCTATCCAAATATCGCCTTCGGCTTCTTTTGGTTCTGCCGGCGTAGTACCTTGAAAGCTTAAAACGTAACTCGCTACTTGAGCAATTTCAGATGGTTTTAAATCAGACTTCCACGAAATCATTCCTTTTCCATCTCTACCACCTTCAGAAATTGTATTGAATACATTTTTTATACCACCTCCTAAAATCCAGTTTTTATCTGTTAAATTAGGACCAATACCTCCACCACCATCAGCTTTATGGCAAGCAACACAATTGGCATTAAAAATGGTTTGCCCTGCTTTTAAATCGGAAGCATCGGTTAGTAATGTTACAGTATTTGCATCTACTAAATCTTTAGCTGTTTTTTTCCATTCAGCAATTTTAATATTAGCTTCTGCAACAGCAATTTCGTATTCTTCTGCTTGGTTATAATCGTTAAATACTTCAAAACGTACCAAATATATTACAGCGAATAGGATGGTTCCATAAAATCCCCACACCCACCAAGGTGGTAAATTGTTGTCTAGCTCTTTTATACCATCGTAGTTATGGTCTAATATAATTTCGTGTTCCTCTTCTAATGCTTTACTTCCTAAAGCTTTTTTATAATTATCTTTTAACCATTTAAAGCGGTTTTGTTTTTCTAAATTACGTTTTGCTTTATAACTCTCCTGTTGCTCTGGGGTTAATGTTTTAAATAGTACATTTTCTAGGGCAGCGATACATATTTCAAAAGCAAAAGCAAATAACATCAATCCAGAAACTATGGCCCACAATATTGGCTCTGTTAACATGGCCCATTGCTCTCCTGGATATACCCATTCTATTATAATGACTGCGCAGACAAAGAATAGTAATAATCTTAAAAATGATGCTGATGTTCTCATAGTAAAGGTTCGTTTGTGTTAATAGTATCGTCTGCTAGCGGAATATTGCTAACCTCATTAATGTGTGCTTTTTTTGCTGTAAATACCCACCAAAATAATATGGTGAAAAAGATGAAGAATATGAGTAATGAAATAATTGGATAAATCTCTACTCCATCTATGTTTTCTAAGTTTCCTTTAATAAATTTCAACATAGCTATATTATTTTAACTCGGCAGTTGTGCCATCAGTATTTTTTATTTTTATATCTGTTCCCAAACGTTGTAAATAGGCAATCATGGCAACTATTTCACGGTTTCTCATTTCTATAAATGGTTCCCCATTTTCTTCCGCATACTTTTTATCTGCTTCATAAGTTTTTACAAAATCGGGGTCGTTATATAAGTTTTTTTCTATTTGTAAACTTTGTGCTTTCATAGACGCTTCTGCGTTAGCAATGTCCTCATCGCTGTAAGGGACACCTAGACTTACCATAGCTTTCATTTTTGCTGTAGTTTGGCTTTTATCTAATTCGTTTCTAACTAACCATTTGTATGAAGGCATAATAGAGCCATCTGAAGTACTTTGTGGATCGTACATGTGATTTAAATGCCAGTTGTCTGAATATTTCCCACCAATACGCATTAAATCTGGACCTGTACGTTTACTTCCCCATAAAAATGGATGATCGTAAACATATTCTCCGGCTTTAGAGTATTCTCCATAACGTTCTACTTCACTTCTAAAAGGTCTTATCATTTGCGAGTGACAAGAGACACAACTTTCTCTTATATACAAATCACGACCTTCTAATTCTAGAGGAGTATATGGCTTTACACTTGTAATAACTGGAACATAATCGTCTACCATTAATGATGGAATAATCTGTACCATACCACCAATTAAAATAGCAATAGTAGCAAATATGGTTAATTTTACTGGGCGTCTTTCTAACCAAGTATGGTACCCTTCTTTTGCAGTTCGTTTTTTAGTAACACGTTGTAATGGTAACGCTTCAGCAAGTTCGTCTGTAACTTTTTTACCAGCACGAGCAGTCATAATTACATTATAAACACCTATTAAAGCTCCAACAATAAACATGGTACCACCAATAGCACGCATCCAATACATTGGTATAATTTCACTTACTGTTTCTAGGAAGTTACCATAAGTAAGTGTACCATCTGGATTAAATTGTTTCCACATAGATGCTTGTACAAAACCAGCAACATACATTGGCAATGCATATAGTATAATACCTAATGTACCAATCCAGAAGTGTGCATTGGCCAGTTTATTAGACCATAATTTAGTTTTAAATAGTTTAGGAATTAACCAGTAAATCATACCAAAAGTTAAAAACCCATTCCAAGCCAATGCTCCCACGTGTACGTGTGCAATAACCCAGTCGCTAAAATGGGCGATTGCGTTAACGTTTTTAAGGGATAACATTGGGCCTTCAAAAGTTGCCATACCATAACCAGTAATGGCTACAACCATGAATTTTAAAACAGGGTCGGTACGCACCTTATCCCATGCACCGCGCAGAGTTAAGAGACCGTTAATCATTCCACCCCAAGAAGGCGCGATTAGCATTATAGAAAAGGCAACACCTAAATTTTGTGCCCAATCTGGTAATGCAGAGTATAATAAATGGTGCGGACCAGCCCATATGTATATAAATATTAGAGACCAAAAGTGAACAATAGATAACCTGTAGGAATATACAGGTCTATTTGCAGCTTTAGGTACGAAGTAGTACATTAAACCTAAAAATGGAGTTGTTAAGAAAAATGCTACTGCATTATGACCATACCACCATTGCACTAAGGCATCTTGTACACCAGCGTACATCGAGTAACTTTTTAATCCATTTACAGGAATTGCCATACTATTTACAATATGAAGCACGGCTACAGTAACAAAAGTGCCTAAGTAAAACCAAATTGCAACATATAAATGACGTTGTCTTCTTTTTAGGATAGTACCAATAAGGTTTGCTCCAAAAGCAACCCAAATAAGTGCAATAGCAATATCGAAAGGCCATTCTAGCTCTGCATATTCTTTAGAAGAAGTGTAGCCTAAAGGGAGCGTTATTGCTGCTCCTACAATAATAAGTTGCCAGCCCCAAAAATTTAAATTGCTTAACCAATCTTTCCACATACGTGCTTTTAAAAGACGTTGGGTAGAGTAGTATACTCCTGCAAAAATAGCATTTCCTACAAATGCAAAAATAACGGCATTGGTGTGTAGCGGTCTTAGTCTACCAAAACTTAGCCAAGAGATACCGTCGGTTAAATTAGGGAATAGAAACATAAAGGCGAGTAGTAAACCTACACTCATTCCTATTATCCCCCAAAATAATGTTGCGACAATAAATTTACGAACGATTTTATTATCGTAATAGAATTGTTGTACTTCCATAGTTAATTAGATTGATCATTTAAAATGATTGATTTTCTTTTTGATTTTTGATTAGTTTTAGTATCTGTTTTTTTTATGGTTTCTTCTTCAAAAAGCATACGAACAGATGGTGTATACGTATCGTCGTACTGCCCTTTTTTAACAGAAATAATAAATGCGGCAAAAAAGAGAAGCGCTACTATAACGCTAATTGCCAGAAGCATATAAATAATACTCATACCTTACCTGAATTATGCTGTAAAATTACTGTTGACACCTTTTAAAAAGAATGACTTTTATCAGCTTTCGTTATTTTTTATGTTTAATTTTTGTCCTAAAATATATGTTGCTATTGTTGTAAAAATGACAATACTAATAGAGCTTAAAGGCATTAAAATTGCTGCTACTATAGGCGATAGGTTACCCGTTATAGCAAAACTTAAGCCTATTAAGTTGTAAAACAATGAGAATATAAAAGCGTACTTTATAATTTGCATTCCTTTTTTAGAGAGGGCTAAAAATGTTGCAATATCTTTAAATCGTGAGGCATCCATAATACCATCGCAAGCAGGTGAAAATACATTTACGTTTTCAGAAATAGAGAGGCCAACATTACTTTGGGCCAATGCTCCTGCATCATTTAAACCATCGCCAATCATTAATACATTTTTACCCTTATTTTGTAATCCTTTAATATAATTGAGTTTGTCTTCTGGTTTTTGATTAAATAATAATGTGCTATTTTTTGGTAGTAGTGTTTTTAAATAAGCTTGTTCTCCATCATTATCTCCAGAGAGTATAACAATTTCAGAATGTGGTTTTAATGCGTCAAAAAGGGCTTTTACACCTTCTCTGTAGTCATTGTAAAAGACATAACATCCTTTATAAGTGTTGTTTGTACTTATATGAATTGCTGTGCGTTTATGTGAATTTTCTGTTACTTGATCTTCTGTAACAAACATATAAGAACCAATTTTTATATGATTGTTATTTATAGAACCTGTGATTCCTTTTCCTAGTGTTTCAGAAAAACAATCAAGTGTTTTAATGTCATGCTTTTCAAGAATATTATAAAGGGCTCGGCTTAATGGATGGTTAGATGCGCGAAGCGTATTAGTTAATAAAGTTTCTTCGCTTTTTGATAGATGTATCCCTTCATATGTAATAACACTTTTACTTGTTGTTGTTAAGGTTCCAGTTTTATCAAAAACCACAGTATCTATATGAGATAGTTTCTCTAATACATTAGTATTTTTTAGGTAGTATTTATGTTTCCCGTAGATGCGTAATAAATTGCCTAATGTAAAAGGTGCTGCCAAGGCTATAGCGCACGGGCAGGCTACTATAAGTACAGCAGTAAATACATTTAATGCTTTAGAACTGTCGTAAAATAACCAGAATGTCGTAGCTATTACTGCTATAATTAATAAGCTTATTGTAAAACGTTTGCTAATACTATTTGTAATTGTTTCTATTGTACTTGTCTTTGTTTTACTAAAGACTTCATTACTCCATAATTGTGTTAGGTAACTTTGCTCTACAGGTTTTAAAACTTCTAGTTCTATAACTCCAGCTTGTTGTTTGCCTCCAGCAAATATTTTGTCTCCAGATTGTTTGCTAACGGGTTCTGCTTCACCAGTTACAAAGCTATAATCTATAAGAGCACTTCCTTTTATTAAAATACTATCTACAGGAATTAATTCGGAGTTTCTAATTATAATACGATCTCCTTTTTTTAAATCGTAAACTTGTATTTGTGTTTCACTTTTTTTATTGGTAGAAGTGTTCGTTAATTTAGTTACTGCAATAGGGAAATAAGATTTGTAGTCTCTTTCGAAAGAAAGAAAAGCATAGGTTTTTTGTTGGAAAAACTTACCTAGTAATAAAAAAAAGACAAGACCAGCCATGCTATCAAAAAAACCGGTTCCCCAGTCCATAATAATTTCAATAGATGAGCGTATAAATAACACAAGGATACCTATGGCTATAGGGACATCTATATTTAACAACTTAGATCGTAGTCCTTTGTAAGCTGAAATTAAATAATCTATACCAGAATATGCAACGACAGGAATTGCAAATGCAAAAGTTAACCAACGAAAAACATGTTTAAAACGTTCTAACCAAAATTCGTTAACTTCAAAATATTCTGGAAAAGACAAAAACATGATATTTCCAAAAGCAAAACCTGCTACGCCTAATTTATAGATAAGACTTCTGTCTGTTTTTGATTGTTTTTTAGTGGCATCTTCTAACGATATGTAGGGTTCATACCCAATTCTTGATAATAAAATAACAAGTTTTTGTAGTGTTATATCCTCTGAAGAGAATGTAATACGCACAGTTTTCTTTGGGAAATTAACTTGAGAGGCTTTAATAGCTGGATTTAATTTACTTAAATGTTCTAAAATCCAAATACAAGAACTACAGTGAATAGAAGGAATAAGTAAGGATACAATTTGTGTGTTTTGCTCATTGAACTCTAATAGCTTTTCTGCTATTGTTTTGTTTTCTAAAAAATCGAACTTACCTTCAATTTGTAAGGGCGTATTACCAGGCGTGTGCTCTAAATCGTAATAATAAGATAAATCATTATCATTTAAAATATCGAATACCGTTTTACAACCATGACAACAAAAATACTTGTCTTGATGTTGAATAGTATCCGATTTACATAAATCGCCACAGTGGAAACAATTTTCCATACTATTTAAAATTTGCTCAGATTAAAAAAATCTATTATACCTACTGCAAATTTGGTGAAGATTTTTACCTTAAATAATGATATTAGTCACTCTTTAAAACCTTATTAAGTATTATGTTATTTCTTTTTACATTGAAAGCTAAAACTGTAAGGCTTTGTTGTGTAAATATGATGGGAATTAAAAAAAGACAAAAACTAATAAAAGTAAAAAGCCTTCTAATAAAATAGAAGGCTTTCTTTGTTAACTAACTACTTGTTACCCTTATATCTTTACCGTTAAAACTGGTAATTTAGAATGGTTAACAATATCTTCACTTATGCTACCAGAAAAGAAGTGTGCTAAACCTCTACGTCCGTGAGTAGGAATACCAATAATATCTGCTTTGATTTTTTGAGCATAATTAAAGACTCCTTTTTCTACAGTATAATCAGAGTAAATAGTAATGTCTTCTGGTAAAACTTTATCTTGTGCGTCTAAATTAATTAAGAAATCTACAATACGTTGGTCTATTGCTGCAGTGCTTAAGTAAGCTTCACCTGGGAGGTTAATAAATACTAAGTTTACTTCCATACCTAGGGCTTTGAATAAACCAGTTGCTTTTTTAAACACCTCAGTACTTTCTAATTTAAAATCGCAAGCAAAAACGGCTTTTTGAGCATTAAAATTAGCTTCTTCTTTAATAACTAAAACAGGAACAGTTGCAGTACGTACTACCTTTTCTGTATTAGAGCCAACAAACATTTCGCTAAGTCCGCTACTACCATGAGATCCCATTACTATTAAATCTCCATCATGTTCTTTAGCTACATCATCTAATTCACTAAAAACAGTGTAGTTTTTTACAGTTTGATGTACTGTAATACCTTCTAAGTAATCCTTGTCAAGGAACTCTTCAAAACGTTTTTGAGCTAATTGTATTTGAAACATACCTTCCATAGAATTACCTTCTTTGGTAATAACTGCGTCGCTAAGACCCATCATGTGAACAGTAACAATTTCTGCATCTTGTTTTTTTGCAATATTAGCAGCTACTTTTAAAGCGTTTTCTGAATATGTTGAAAAATCTACGGGAACAATAATTGTTTTCATAATTGTACTTTTTAGGGGGTTATTAAAATGATTAACACTTCAAAATTACAGTATATATTTTCTACAGGAGCTGATAAAAATCATATTTTAATAAAAGATTGATACTTGTATTATTTATAATAGTAATTACAATTTTTTTTCTTTTATGTAGAGGCGCTTAAATGAACTGTTTCTCTATAGATTCTATAGTGCTTTCACTATCAAAAGTGTAATTAGAGAGCGTTCTGTATGAAGGGTTATGTAAAAGATCATGTAGTCTTTTGGTGTCGTTATCTGAAGCATTAGAACTTAAATAGTCTACAGCTTCTTTTATAGCAAGTACAGGGCGTACATAGATTACTTTTGCATTAAACTCTCTAAATAATTGATGTAATCGATCTAAAAATTTTGGTTGTTTAAAAAAGGTATGCGCTTCATCAAAATTTAAAATAGTACCTGAGTGATTTTTAAGAATATAGTTGGCTAGTTGTAGTTGCATAAACTCCAATTCCTGAATATTAAAAACGCCAGATGTTAACCAGTTTTGGAGCAGTTCAACATCAGAAAATTTTTCACTTTTTTCAAGTACTTCTACCAATTCTAGAGATCCATAGATTGCTATTTTTTTCTGTTTTATAATCGAGGATTGACTTAAAACGGCTAAGTATAATTCTTTTGAGGTAATACTTGGTTTTTGGTATTGTTTTTCTAAAGCTTTAACTAAATCTGTTTTTTTATCACTGTTAGGGCCAATAATAATTATAGGTTTGTCTTTGTTTGTAATATTGGTTTTAAGAGTGTTTAAAGCTTCTGTTATTTCTTGGTTTGCCCATTTAGAAAATGTAGTTAAAAAGGCCTGACCTTGTTCGGTTAATTTTGCACATTTTTCAATTAAAAACAATCCTTTTTTTACTCTTAATGCATTATGCTCTAATACGTTTAGTACTTGGTTTTTATAATCTGTATGCCCTTTTTTAAATAGTATGTTATCTAGAGCTAGTACGTGTGTAAAAGCATAGACTCCATGAAATACTGCAGAAATAGGACGAGGAATGTCTAGCCGAATGGGGCTGTCGAAAAGCTCGTGGTCTTCATTTTTAAATAAAGGGCTTTTAGATGTGAAATGCTGCCCTAAAGCAAAGAGTTTATTGTGCGCCATTTCGTGTACTAATGCCTGCGCTAATAATACAGGGTTATGTACTGTAGCCCAAACTGAACCTAGAGTATTATTTGGTTGATGGCTGTTGGAACCTCCGTAATCTTTCAGGTCTTCAATACCTTGTATTAAAACAGGGTTAAATGCCGTAATAATATCTCCAAATTGTGTGTAAACTTCTGGCCATAATTTTATAATGTTTTCGGCTTCTTTTATAGACGGATGATTAAATGGAGCATGTTTAAACCTAGAGAGAAAATTTTCATCCCAAGTAAAATGTCGTAAAGCAACTTTATTATTAAATAATTTGGGCTCGTTTTCTTTGTGTGGAGGTGTTGGTATTAAATTAGAATTTTTAGCATGTTTTAGAATCAACATTGTGTCGCTGGCATCTGGTTGAGGTACAGCCATGATTTCCCAGTCTTTTAAATGCGTTTGTGTTTTAACTGCCATGTTCTAGTCCTGCTTTAAATGATTTTGAATCTGAAATTCTTAAGAAGTTTCTTTTACGATAAGGAAATTGATTTCCTGGAGCACCTTCTTTAGGGTAGCTATCACCTTCAATTTTTATAACATAATTAGTAGCAGTCGCATCTGTATCGTAAGCCATTTTTACAATTGGTGTTCTTAGTTCGCAAATGCCATGGCTAGCGCTCCATGCTACTG
>NZ_JBSHNS010000178.1:0-282 GCF_053601635.1 Pontimicrobium sp. MEBiC01747 | reverse complement strand
AAGAAATCGGGTAGGTTTTCGCCTACGTTACCATCGGTATCGGTTGGGCTTGATACGCCTGTGCCTGCACTGCTTGGGATTCCTGTAACTGGGTCTGGGGTTCCATCGGCTATGCCGTCGTTATTAGCGTCTGTTCCGCCGGTTTCTGCGGTATCGTAGATGCCATCGTTGTCGGCGTCTAGGTCTAAGTGGTTACTTACGCCATCGCCATCATTATCGTACGCTGGTTCTACGGTTCCGTTAACGTCTCCTACTAATGGATCGGCTGGGTCGTCGTCTAAA
>NZ_JBSHNS010000177.1:0-13143 GCF_053601635.1 Pontimicrobium sp. MEBiC01747 | reverse complement strand
AATGATTACTAATAATAGTAAATTTTAATTTATGAAATCTGGTTTACTTTTATTTTTTAGTGTTCTATTAATATCTTGTTCAAGTAATGATGACAGTAATGATACTATTAGAACTGGTGCGCCTAATGAAGAAAATAATATAGTCATGTGTTTGGCACCTACAGCATTAACCGCTTCTAATATACAAAGTGATTCGGCAGATTTAAGTTGGACTAACTCATCTAGTAATAATGTTGAATTATACGATTTAGAATATGGCGCTCCAGGTTTCTCTGTTGGGTCGGGTACTGTATTTAGTATTAACCAAACGAACCCTACTATTACTGGTTTACTGCCCAATACTATGTATGAGTTTTTTGTTAGGGCAAATTGTACTAATAACAGTTCTAGTGATTGGGCAGGTCCTAAAGCTTTTACTACTACGAATTAAATGGGTTTAAGTGATTTATAAGATTGAAAAAGGTTTCATAAAACACTAATTTAAAGACTATAATAGCGCTTATTAATACTATTAAATAGCTATTAAAAATAGTCTTTTTTAGGCTCCAGTTGCTGTGTATAAAAATTATTAAGAATAAAGTAAATAGTATTATATGCGGAAATGCTGCGTATTTATATAAGTATTCTGGAACTAAGGGGTTACTATTAGTTGTGTTATATACTATTGTTAAAACATTGACTAAGCTAGTTAAAGCTTGAAATCCAGAATATATTAGTACAATTATAGTTATTGTTTTTAATATTTTCTGTTCTCGATGCTTCGAGTTTAATTAGTTCTTCTTCTAATAATGCATACTTATTTACTTAAAAAAAGAGTCTACAAATTCGTATTTGTTAAAAACTTGCAAATCTTCTATACCTTCTCCTACTCCTATATATTTTACAGGTATTTTAAATTGGTCGCTTATACCTATAACAACGCCTCCTTTTGCTGTTCCATCAAGCTTTGTTACTGCTAATGAGGTTACTTCGGTTGCTGCTGTAAATTGTTTAGCTTGCTCAAAAGCATTTTGCCCTGTTGAGCCATCTAATACTAATAATACATCGTGTGGTGCATCTCCAACTACTTTTTGCATAACACGTTTTACTTTGGTTAGCTCGTTCATTAAGTTAACTTTATTATGTAAGCGCCCTGCGGTGTCTATTATAATAACGTCTGCTTCTTGAGAGACTCCAGATTCTAAAGCATCGAAAGCTACACTTGCTGGGTCACTTCCCATTTCTTGGCGCACCATTGGCACGTCTACTCGATCTGCCCAGACTTGTAATTGGTCTATTGCTGCTGCTCTAAAGGTATCGGCTGCTCCCAGTACTACTTTTAAGCCTTGCTTTTTAAATTGGTAGGCTAGTTTTCCTATAGTTGTTGTTTTCCCTACTCCGTTTACACCTACTACCATTAACACATACGGTGTTTTTGTACCGTTTGCTTGTTTTGGTAATGTCGGCACTACGTAATCGGTTTCTTCTCCTGTATTGGTTTCTGATAGTAGTCCTGCTATTTCTTCACGTAGAATTCTATTTAATTCGTCGGTTCCTAAATATTTATCTTTAGCAACTCGTGCTTCTATTCTGTCAATTACTTTTAGTGTTGTATTTACGCCTACATCACTAGATACTAATACTTCTTCTAGGTTATCTAAAACATCATCGTCTACTTTAGATTTTCCTGCAACGGCTTTGCTTAGTTTCCCTAAAAAACTAGTGCTTGTTTTTTCTAGACCTTTATCTAATGTTTGTTTTTTCTCTGAAGAAAATATTTTTTTAAAAAAGCTCATTTTTTTGCTTGTGGTTTTAATGATGTACTTAACGGTTAGCAAAATACATTTTATTATCTAAATGTGCGCTAGGGATTAAACAACTTGTTGATGCTCTTTTTAACAAAAATAGCATGTTGTAAAAGCCCAACCTATCGGTAACGCCCAAATATTTAATAGCAATAGTTAAGCCTAAAAGGGAGGACTGAAATATTGTCATTAAATTTAGGTATAAAGAAAAGAATATTTTTTTAATATGTTTAATCGTTTTTATAAAAGATTTTAGCTTTTCGCTCTACATATTAATAGATACAGAAAAAGCCGCTTTCTTTATGAAAGCAGCTTTATATATTGTGTAGAAAGTAATACTATTTCTTGTTTAAGAAATCGTTTACTAAGTCTGGTGCCATAATGGATTCAACAAACATGTAAGCTCCTGTTTTTGGAGATTTCACCATTTTTATCGCTTTAGATAAACGTTTTGAACCTGTTTGTAACGATGCTACTGATTTCTTTGCCATAATATTATATATTTGATATTACCACTTACGTGACAATGTCTAATTACTTAATTTCTTTGTGAACGGTCATTTTCTTTAAGATTGGATTAAATTTCTTTATTTCCATTCTGTCCGGAGTATTCTTTTTATTTTTTGTTGTAATATAACGAGAAGTACCTGGCTGTCCCGATGCTTTGTGCTCTGTGCACTCTAATATTACTTGTATTCTGTTTCCTTTCTTTGCCATGTCTTTATTTCTTTAAGCGCGTTTTGGCTATTATTTTAAAAATCCTTTAGATTTAGCGTCTTTTATTGCTGCAGCAATCCCAATCTTGTTGATTGTTTTTAAAGCTGATGTAGAAACTTTTAAAGTTACCCATTTATCTTCTTCAGCAATGAAGAAACGCTTTTTTATTAAGTTCACGTTGAATTTACGCTTCGTTCTATTCTTAGCGTGAGATACGTTGTTTCCAACCATTGCTACCTTCCCTGTAAGTTCACAAACTCTTGACATTACTTCTACTTTAAATGTTATTAAAAATCGAGGTGCAAATATATGAAATCTTTAAGTTATGACAATCAATTTTTTATCAATTTTTAAAAATTTCTTTTTGAAGAGTCTCTAAAGCCTTGTTTACCGCTTTATTTATAACCTTAATGCGATGGTTTCCTAATTCAAATTTATGTGAAATAACACCTTTTTTAGTTGCTAAAGCTATAAAAACAGTTCCTACTTCTGCATCTGAGTCTCCTTTTTCTGGTCCTGCATTTCCTGTTGTTGCTATTGCATAATCTGATTTGTATAGTGTTCTTACATTTTTTGCCATGACTTCAGCAACTTGAGCACTAACTACTGAATGTGTTTTTATAATGTCTTCAGGTACGTCTAGCACTTCTATTTTAGATTGTGTAGCATAAGTAACTAACCCGCCTTTAAAAAAAGCAGAGGCTCCTGCATTTGCTGTAAATACTTCTGCTATTTTTCCTCCTGTGCAACTTTCTGCTGTTGCTAAGGTTAAATTACGCTTGGTTAGTTCTTTTCCTAATAAAACTTCTAGTGTTTCATTTTTTTCTTCAAAACCTACAAAGACATCTTGTATTAATGGTAAAACGGCTTCTATTTGTCGTTCTACTTCTGCATTAACCTTTGTTTCGTCGTCTCCTTTTGCAGATAGGCGTAGTCTTACTTTACCTAAGTTTGGTAGGTAAGCTAACTTTATGTAGTTTGGCAAGGCATCTTCCCAATCACTAATACGTTCTGCCAAAATACTTTCTCCTAAACCATACGTTAATAAGGTTTTGTGTAATATATACGGTCGTTTGTATTTTACTTTTAGCTTTGGTAATACCGCATCCTCCATTAGCTTTTTCATCTCAAAAGGCACGCCTGGCATGGATATAAAGACTTTATTCTCTTTTTCAATCCACATTCCTGGTGCGCTTCCAACGGTATTCATTAGCGCTATAGATTTGCTAGGTATTAATGCTTGGTCTTTATTAACTTGTTGTAATGGCTTTTTTATATAGGTTTTCCAAAGCCACTCAATATTTTTTAATACAGCGTCATCTCTAACTAAGGTATCATCAAAATATTCTGCTATAGTGTGTTTAGTTATATCATCTTTGGTTGGGCCTAAGCCTCCTGTTATAATAATGATATCTGCATTTGTTTCTGCTTCTGCTAAGGCTTTTAATATGTGCGCCTTTTCATCTTGTATAGATGTTATTTGGTATACCGAAACGCCTATACTATTGAGAGCCTTACCTATATATGCTGAATTTGTGTCTACTATTTGCCCAATGAGAATTTCATCGCCAATAGTAATTATTTCTGCTTGCATTATATATTAAAATCAGATTTTAGTTCTTCTGAAGCATTATTTATTGCATTTAACACTGTATTTAATTGTTCGGTAACATCGTCTTCAGCTTTTTCAAACTTACCCCAATCTTGCACTTCTATTAATAAGTCTAAAACCCCTAACTCGAACATATCTATAGTTGGTTTCATTTTATGCGCAGTTTGGTAAGTTGCTAGATAGTTTTTATCTGTTACGGCTTGTTTTAGTATTTCTGCATCTGCTGGTACTTCTTCTAAAAAAGTTTGTGCTAATGCTAAAATAAAACTTTCGTCATTATCTGCTAATTCCCTTAATCGATGTAGTTTGTAGTGTTGTTCCATTATTTTACTGTAATCGAAAATAATTCTTTATCCTCGATATATCCTTTTAGTTTATCATTGGGGCTCACCTTGCCAACTCCGGCTGGTGTTCCTGTAAAGATAATATCTCCAATCTTTAAAGTAAAATATTTTGACACATATTCGATTAACTCATCAATTTTCCATAACATTAAACTTGTATTTCCTTGTTGTACAGTAACATCATTCTTTTTTAGAGAAAAATTAATATTATCAAGGTCTTCAAAATCGTTTTTAGGCAACCACTCACCTATTACTGCTGCTCCATCAAAGGCTTTTGCTTTTTCCCAGGGCAATCCTTTTGCTTTTAGTTTAGCTTGTAAATCTCTTGCTGTAAAGTCTATACCTATGCCTATTTCGTTGTAATATTTATGAGCAAATTTTTTATCTATATACTTACCTACTCTATTTATTTTTACTAAAATTTCCACTTCGTGATGAACATCGTTAGAAAATTCTGGTATAAAAAAAGGCTGTTTTTTAAGTAATATTGCCGTATCTGGTTTTAAAAACACAACGGGATCTGTTGGTTTTTCGTTTTCTAATTCTTTAATGTGTTCGGTATAGTTTCTACCTATGCATATTAGCTTCATAATTACAGCTTATTATTAAAGGCTCTTAATTTTATACTTGTTAGTACCTTTTTTGTATATAATGGAAAATCTGCATTTAGCAACCAACCAAAATACCCTGGTTCTTTATCTAACACATCTAACACTCGCTTTCCTTTATGCTTCCCAAAAGAGAAACATTCTTCTCCTTCTTTATTAAAGCTTATAAATCCCGCAAAATCAGCAAACTTTTTGTGAGAGCTAAATTCTGCTAAAAACTTAGTGTCATTTTCTACCTCATCGTAGCGTTCTATTTGCGCTTTTAATACTTCGTACGTTGCTAGTGTATCTGCTTCGGCTGTATGTGCATTTTCTAAATCTTTATCACAATAAAACTTATAGGCTGCTCCTAGTGTTCTTTTTTCCATTTTATGAAAAATAGTTTGCACATCTATGGCTACACGATTTTTCATATCGAAATCTACATCGGCACGTAACATTTCTTCTGCTAATAAAGGGATATCAAATCGATTAGAGTTAAATCCTGCCAAATCCGAATCTTTAATCATGGCATGTATCTCTTTCGAGAGTTCTTTAAATGTTGGTTCGTTTGCAACACGCTCATCTGTTACACCATGTATTAAGGACACTTCTGGCGGTATAGGCATTTCTGGGTTTACTAACCATGTTTTACTTTCTTTATTCCCGTTTGGGTAGACTTTTAGTATTGATATTTCTACCACTCTGTCTTTAGATATATTAACTCCTGTTGTTTCTAAATCAAAAAAACAAATAGGTTTCCTTAAGTTTAATTCCATGTAATTAGTGTATGTGTTATGCAAATATAATTCTATTATGTTATTTTCACTTTTAAAATAGCACATTTTAAGAAGTTGTTTTATTGCTTTACATCTAATATTTTGTAATGATTAGCCTTTTCTAATTTATTCAAGAATATAGCATTACTTGCCACATGAAGGGATTTTTTTATTAATTATGATATTGTTAATTATATAATTACTTAGTTTTAAAAATGATTATAAATTACCTAACTTTTTTATTAAAAAATTTAAATTCTGGTTAGCTTATTTTAGTACGTGACATATTAACAAAAAAAGCACAGTCCTAAAACTGTGCTTTTCTATATTATTATGAATTCCTGTGTACACAGGGGGTTTGTTATAACTCTCTATTACTGTCCCAAGCTTCTAAATAATCTTTAACAGCTTTTACAAATTGTCCTCCAAGTGCTCCGTTTACAACACGATGGTCGTAAGAGTGAGACATAAACATTTTGTAACGAATACCTATAAAATCTCCTTCTGGTGTTTCTATAACTGCTGGTACTTTACGTATTGCTCCTAAAGCTAATATACCTACTTGTGGTTGGTTTATTATTGGTGTTCCCATAATACTCCCAAACGTTCCTACATTAGTAACAGTGTAAGTTCCGCCTTGTATATCGTCTGGTTTTAATTTATTGTCACGAGCTCTGCTTGCTAAATCATTAACAGCTTTAGTCATACCAACTAAATTAAGCTGATCTGCATTTTTAATAACAGGAACAATTAAGTTTCCATCTGGTAAGGCTGCTGCCATACCAAGGTTAATATTTTTCTTTTTTATAATAGTGTTGCCTTGCACAGAGATATTCATCATAGGGAAATCGCGTAATGCTTTTGCAACTGCTTCCATAAATATTGGTGTAAACGTTAAGTTTTCTCCTTCACGTTTTGCAAAATCTGCTTTTACTTTCTTTCTCCAGTTCCAGATTTTAGTAACATCTGCTTCTATAAAACTTTGTACGTGTGCACTTGTTTGTACAGATTCTACCATATGATGCGCAATCAATTTGCCCATTCTAGTCATTTCTATAATCTCATCACCTCCACTCGCTATAACTGGAGCCGTTTCTGTTTTCGCTTGTTTTGGTGCAGATGGTTTTGCAGGAGCAACTGGTGCGGCAGATTGTGCTGCTGGTTGACTTTCTCTGTTTTTTAAATAGGCTAACATATCTGCCTTAGTAACACGGCCATCTTTGCCCGTTCCAGCAATAGCATCTAACTCTGCTTGACCAATACCTTCTTGCTTAGCCATATTTTTAACTAATGGCGAATAGAAACGATCGCCACTAGACACAACAGCTGCTGCAGTTTCTTTAGCTACGTTTACTGCTTTTTCAACTTCTTGTACAGCAGCTACAGGAGCTGCTTCTGCTTTAGGCGCTTCTGCGGTAGCATTACCTTCTCCTTCTGTTTCTATAACAGCTATTGTTTGTCCTACTTGTACAACATCATCTACATTAAAGAGGATTTCAACTAAAACACCATCTACTTCACTTGGTACTTCGCTATCAACTTTGTCTGTAGCAATCTCTAAGACTGCTTCATCTGCTTCAATAGTTTCTCCAACTTCTTTTAGCCAAGAGGTAATCGTTGCTTCTGCAACGCTTTCTCCCATTTTTGGTAATTTAAGTTCAAATCTTGCCATATTAATAATCTAAAGCTGTTTTTTTTGTTTCAGATTGCAAAATTAATAAAAAATAGCTTATTTCTTTATCTATTCAATACAATTTTGAGTTTCTAAATTTTAACAAAATGATTCTTAAAAGGTTATCACTTCTCCTCTACTTTTAGAGGAGTGACTTCCAAGGATAAAATTACTACTTTTTGGAAGTATTTTAAATGTGATGTCTTTATTTTTTTCTGAATTTGTTATTTGTTCAATTATAGCCTTGTAACTCACCGTATTTGCATTAAAGATTACTTGTGTATTTTCTGTAATTGGTGTTTCAATTGAAGCTAAAATAACTGGTTTTGATAATTTAGACTCTAACGCGTTATTATTTGCATTAGAAATAAATGCATATTGTTTTACTACTGGTAATACTTCTTCTGTATTATTACTTATAAATCTTGCCGATTGAATACCCAACCAAACTAAAGCATCAAATAGTAGATTGCTTTTAAAATGCTTTTTATAAAAAATCTGCATGGCTCCATAAAAGCGTTTAGCATAGGTCTTATCTTTTAACGTACTCTCTCCTTTATAATGAATGATTGTGGTTTCGCCATAGTAGTAACTCGTGTAACCCGCTTTAATAATTTTATAGGACAGATCGATATCCTCCCCATACATAAAGTAATCTTCATCTAGACCATTTACTTCTTTATATACTTTTGTTTTTATTAGCATAAAAGCGCCTACAAAAATAGCTGTTTGCCCAATAGCATTCTCATCAAGTGTATTTACATAGTAACTATTAGCGTTTCCTAATATTTTTTTAATTGCTATGCTTGGCGTAGGGATGTTTCGTTTACTTTCTGGTAAAAAATCGCCATTACCATCTACTAATTTGCAACCTACTATGCCTACATTCGTTTTACTATCTGCAAAATTTAATACTTTTTTAAATGTATCTTCTGCAACTACGGTATCTGGGTTTAAAATACATAAATATTCGCCTTTAGCTTCTGCAATACCAATATTGTTCCCTTTAGAAAAGCCAAAGTTTTCTTTATTCTCTATCAATTTTACATTAGGAAACTTAGTTTTAATCATACTACAACTCTCATCTTTAGAGTTATTATCTACGACTATAATTTCTGCATCTAAACCAACTATTGCGGCTTCTACACTTTGTAGACACAGCTCTAAAAAGTTGCAGACATTATAATTTAGTATGATTACCGAAAGTTTCAAAAAATAAGAATTAAAGTTTAATGCTTTAAAGAGGCTTCAAACGGAATACGGTTTAAAATGCTTCGTCCTAACGTAATTTCATCTGCATACTCCAATTCATCTCCTACCGAGATTCCTCTTGCAATTGTAGACGTTTCTACTTCTAACCCTTGTATTTGTTTGTAAATATAAAAATTGGTAGTATCGCCTTCCATTGTAGGGCTTAATGCAAAGATTAGTTCTTTTACTTCTCCTGCCTTCACTTTTTCTACTAAACTAGTTATGTTTAAATCATGAGGACCAACACCATCTATAGGAGATATTTTCCCGCCTAAAACGTGATACAATCCTTTATGAGATGCTGTATTTTCTATAGCCATAACGTCTCTAATATCTTCAACCACACATATAATTTCCTTTTTACGCATAGGGTTAGAGCAAATCTCGCAGATTTCTACATCACTAAGGTTATAACAAGATTTACAGAATTTTAAATCGTTACGCATAAGTTGCAATGCTCCTGCTAATGCTGTTGTTTGTTCTTTTGGCTGGCGCAATAAATGCAATACCAAACGTAAAGCTGTACGTTTACCTATTCCTGGTAATTGCGATACTTCGTTTACAGCATTTGATAATAGTTTAGATGAAAATTCCATAGTTGCGAAATTACAATTTTTTAACCATTTCTATTATGTAAAAAAGCCCAAAACAAGAATCTTGTTTTGGGCTTATATGTTGTGTTATTTAATTAAAACTATTGTATCTCTAATTATTTTATAATTATTTTTTTAGTAATTAATCCTTTTACTGTATTTACACTTACAAAGTATAAACCTGCAGCATAATTAGAAGTGTTTATTTTTAAATTATTAGTTAAATCTTTATTTTTTGTATAATATACCAGTTTCCCCAAAGTGTTATATAGTTTTACAGACACCTTTTCATTTTTATCCCATGATAGGTTAACAGCGTTAGTTGCTGGGTTTGGATATATTGTTAAAGTATTTAATGCCGTAACTTCATCTACGCTTAATTGTGATTCGTATAAATTTGTTCTCCATAATCCACGCCCATATGTACCTGCATATAATTTATTATTTGCTGTATTAATTTCTAACTCACTAATTTCTACATTAGGCAAATTATTACTAAACGATTGCCAATCTGCAAGTGCGTTTGAAGTATCAATATAGAATACACCATAGTTCATTCCTACATACAATCCTTCTTGTAAGTAATCTGACCACACTAATGCTAATGCATTAAAATCTGGTAAGTTTTTTAAATAAGAAGTCCAAGTTGTTCCTCCATCTGTACTTACATATACTTTTTGGTTTCCAGTTGTTGCTATTGCTATTTTATTAGCATCTGTTGGGTGTATTGCTATAGAATTAATGCTACCTGTAAAACCTGTTACTGCTCCCCAATTAGTGTTTCCTCCATTACTTGTTTTATACAAGTTACTTCCTATTGCAGCATACATAATGTTGTTGTTAGATGGTGCTATTTTAAGGTGATTTAAGTTTGTTGGGTTAGTACCTGGTATAAATACTTGAGATATTGCTGTCCAGTTATTCCCTCCATTTGTAGATTTATATACTTGATCGTAACCAGAGTATATTGTATTTTGTACTGTAGGGTCTTGCTCAAAAGGAGTTATCCAGTTCCCCGATTTACCATCTGGTGATGGTAAACCAAATCTAGTTTGTCCTTGGTTTGTAGATTTATTTAGCGATCCAAACTGAACCGTTCCATATAAAATATTCCTATTATTTTTATCTACAAAGGTTTCCATTCCATCTGCTCCTAACCAATCGTTCCAGTTACCTGTATCGTTATACACAGATGTTCCGTTATCTTGAGAACCTCCGGTTACTACCTCTGGATCTGTTTGGCTCACTCCTATTTTATAAAACTGTCTAATTCCTAAACCATTGGTAAGGTCTCTATAGTAAGTACTATTAACTACTAATGGATTGTCTGCGACATATATTCCGCCATCACTTCCTACGTAAAGTTTTCCTCCTACGTATTCTAAAATATCTATATCTGCATGGCAATATCCTATATTTTCACTTGCTGCATTTCCTGGTATCCATTGAGAGGTAATATTAAAACTTACACCTCCATTTGTAGATCTCCAAGATAAAATTCCTGCGATGTGTACATCGTTTACATTATTAGGATTTACTGCAATGTCCATATCTCTTGGTGCTTGCCCACTGTTATCATTTGCTGTAGAACTGTAGCCAAAGTAGTTATTGGTTCCGTGGTCTAATTTCACGAAGGTTTCTCCACTATCTTCAGATTTGTAAAACCCTCCAAACACACTATTAGAGGCTTCTAAAATGTAAACAACCTGATCATTATCTGCTGATACTCCCATCATTTTTGGCCCACTACTTAAAGGAGAATTTGAATTAGATTCAAATCCATTTTCAAAAAGCACACCTAATGTAGGGTCTTCTATACTAATATCGTCTAGAGTTAAACCTCTTCCGTAGTTAGATTTCCCTTCGAATGCAATGTAATATTCTGCTGAAGGGTTTGGTAAATTAATTGTAATGTCTTCCCAAGCATTTTTCTCTGTTGTATAGTTTGCTAATTCTGTCCATGCTCCTGCTGCAGATGTTTTATATACTATTTTTAACTCGTCTATATCTCCTGACCAATTAACATTTGTGTACGAGAATTTAAGTTGTGGGTTTGTAGCGCCTGTTAAGTTTTGTACTGGAGCTATTAATCGTGTTACTGGGTGACTAAAATTACCTACATAAAAGATTCCTAAATTGCTTCCTGTTTTTGCTGATACTGTTCCATTTTGGTTTGTTCCAGCAGTTTGCCAATTTGTTGTTCCAGATACGTATTCTTGACTGTAAGCATTTAATGGATCGTCTGTTGTAAATGTAACACCTCCATCTGTAGATTTAAAAAACTTATTACCTGTAGCATAGATTGTACTTGTTGTTCCTGGTTTAAACTCTATATCATATCCATTTGTAGCTAAAGGGTGTATAATGTTCCAACTAGCTCCAGAATCTGTAGACTTATATATTCCGCCACCTTGAACACTACAATACATTTTGGTTGCATCTGTAGGATCTATTAAAATTTTATTTACACTTCCATCACCCGTGTCTGCTAGCAAATTCCATGTATTTCCAGAATCTGTAGAACTAAATATATTTCCTCCAGATGATCCCCAAAAGTAGTTAGTATTATCTAATGGGTTTATTGTTAAAGCAGAAACTCTTAAGTTAGATAAATTGTCTGTTAACACCGCCCAAGTTGCACCTCCATCTGTTGTTCTCCAAACACCTCCAGAAGCTCCTCCAACAATAATATGGTTTGTATTTGCTATTTCTACGCTAATAGATGTTATTCTACCAACTCCTGGATTCCAGCCACTTGTTGCATTCCAATATGTTGGTCCTAATTGCTCCCAAGCCCCCTCAGTTGTTCTAGCCAAACCACTTATATTACTATTTTTATTTTTATTGTACTTTTCTAATTCATTATAATAAAAATCGGCAGATTTAAGGTAGCCATTTTCATCCATATTTCTTAAAGCATTATACTCCCATCTTTTATATGGTTTATAACCTTTACCTCTCTCTTTTCCTACTTTAGCAAAATAAGCTTCTGCTTTTACTTGAATTTCTTGTACAGTGTAAGTTCCTTTTAATATCATTTCTTTGTAGTCTTGAGACCAAGCCGTAGATGCAAAAGCGATAATAAAGAATAAATTGATAAAATGTTTCATTTAAAATAATTTTGTTTTATAGATTATGAGGAGTCTTTTTTATTAATACTTAATTATAACTAAGTAAACAGTTTATGCATAGTTTACCCTAATAAAAAAACCATTACTTAATATTTTTTTTATTGATAACACTTATGCCTTACAAATAAATGTGTTTCATTTAAAAAACGAAGTGTTTAGATTGTAAAAATACTATTTTAGCGTTGAAAAATAAAACAATTCATGAAACCATTACACATATTACTTTTAATAATCTCTTACTTTGCTGTACTTGTTATAATTTCCTACTTTACTGGTAAAGAAGATTCTAACAATGCTTTTTTTAAAGCTAACAAATCTGCCCCATGGTATCTGGTCGCTTTTGGTATGATAGGTGCTTCTCTTTCTGGTGTTACTTTTATATCTGTTCCTGGAGCTGTAGAAACTAAACAGTTTGGTTATTTTCAGGTTGTTTTAGGCTATTTTGTTGGGTATTTGGTTATAGCTTATGTCTTATTACCATTATATTATAAATTAAATTTAACGTCTATTTATACTTATTTAAAAGATCGTTTTGGTACAACAAGCTACAAAACAGGCTCTATTGCCTTTTTAATTTCTAGAACAATTGGTGCTGCTTTTCGTTTATTTTTAGTAGCAAAAGTGTTACAGTTATTGGTTTTTAATCAATTTTCTATACCTTTTCCTATAACTG
>NZ_JBSHNS010000176.1:0-519 GCF_053601635.1 Pontimicrobium sp. MEBiC01747 | reverse complement strand
ATAAAACAATAACAATACAACTCCATACCTTTTTCTTTTCTACAATAATTTATACTATCAACTAATACATTAAAGTAAACTTGCCTAGTAAAAACATCTATCCAATTTACTGTAGCAAAAGACACAAAATATAAACCAGATTTATTATGGAATTTATAATTTCTACTCATTATTCTAAAATACAAAAGCTTCTACAAAATCATTGTAAAAGCTTTCACTTATTTATAATTATCTACACTGAATATATTATTGTCACTGTTTACTCTTACCGCCACTAGTTACAAACTAGCGGTAGCAGAGGCCCAACTCGAGGGTCATGCATCCTAAACTTGTAATTCAAAGAATTCCCATCCCCCTTAATTTCATCATCCTTTTCCTGTCCTTGGAAGCCGTAACGGTAGGAATCCGTTGAGCCATTGCGATTCGGCAGTAACATTCCAAAAGGATAAAAACCTTTACAATTTTTAATAAATTTATTTCAATGAACTTAAAAACAATGTCTAAAACATATAAAACAAC
>NZ_JBSHNS010000175.1:0-16761 GCF_053601635.1 Pontimicrobium sp. MEBiC01747 | reverse complement strand
AAAGAAATTAAAGAAGAAAAAAAAGCTAAGCGTAACGCATAGTTTTAAACATATACAATAAAAAAGGGAAACTCTAGAGTTTCCCTTTTTTTATGCATAATTATGTGTACTTATAATATTCTATATACCATTTACAAGAACTAAAGAAATTATTGTATAATTTAAATCATACATAAAAATTACCCTTCAAATCCTTCATCACCTCCATTTGGTCTTTGGCCTCTACGTTGTTGTTTCTTTGTTTGATTAAATCTGTAAGTAAACGATAAATTAAAACTACGCTCTCTCCATTGAAATTCGCTTTCGTTTACAAATGTACTAGTCGTTGTTACTTGTTTTCTTTTCCTAGAATTAAATAAATCACTAACATTAAAAGCTAAAGAAGCCTTTTCTTTAAATAAGTCTTTGCTAAATGCTAAATTAGTAGAAAAAACACCTTCTCTTTTATTTTGTGCATCTTCACTAGGGCCTCTATAAGATAGGCGTGTTTGCCAATCTATATTACCAGGAAGCGTAAATTTGTTATTTACACGAGCAAACCAACTTGTATTTTTATTTCCTAGGTTTTCTCCATTTGGCGTAACTCCTTCGGTTTCACTTTTGAAAAAATTGAAATTTCCATTAATATTCCATTTTTTGGAAGCTCTGTAACTTAAAGTAAATTCAAACCCAAATCGGTCTTGTGTTGCCAAGTTAATAGGCGTACGTTGTATTACAGGAATTTCTTGTCCGTTAACAATAGCAGTTTCGCCAGAATCGAAACTAGTAAAATTAAAAATATCTGTAGCATGCGAAAAATAAGCAGAAGTATCGAATGTAAATTTTCCAAAACGTTTTAAATACCCTAGATCTACTTGTCCAGAGTAACTAGGTGCAAGAGCAGGGTTTCCTTGAAAAATACTTGTTACACTAGAGCGAGAAGGGAAGGGGTTTACAAAAAATGAACGTGGGCGACGTATACGTCTGTTATATCCTAGAGTAATGTTTTCACTTTCGCTTAGCTCGTAACTTAAATTTAAAGTAGGGAATAACCCATTGTATGTGTTTTTTACATAATCTCCGCTCGTAGGCTGGTCTAATGTTATTTGCGTGTTTTCAAAACGTAAGCCTAAAAGGTAAGAGAATTTACCAATCTTGCTTCCATACTGCGAATATACAGCAGTAATAAATTCTCTATAATTAAATAAGTTAGTTAGGTCTGTACTTACATTAAATACATTCGTGTCAAAATCTAAAAACTCAACAGTGTAATCTGTACTCTTATCATTAAAGTTACCGCGGTAACCTAACTCAAACTGACTTTTTTCTCCTATGGGTAAAACATAATCTGTTTGTAGAAGAATACGTTGTTCGTCCTCTAATGTCGCAACCTTTTCAGAAACAGTCCCGTCTACATTTACATTAGATAATTCATCATTACTACTATCTTCATATTGAAAATCGAAAGTTAATTTATGACCACTAGTTTTAAATTGCTTATCAAAATTAACAGCATATTGTATTGTTTGTCTGTCAGATAACTCTGGGTCTAAACGTAGTGTACTTGATGTAAGTGTGTTATTCGCATCAAATTGACTTACACGATTGGTTGTATTGCTTTCATTATCTCCATTGCTATAAAGCACCGAAGTTGTTAAAGAAGACGATTCGTTAACATACCACTCCACTCCAAAATTAGTATTAAGCCCTTTTCTAATACGGTCGTACCTATTAGTCTCTTCTAGAAAGGTATCAGGATTGTCTGCTATTAAGTTACCAGAAGCGTCAAATTCTTGATTAAAATATCTAGTAAAGCCATCATTGTTACCTGGTACTTCTCTATAATTATATGATGTAGTGTTAAATATATTAATATCTCCTGTTCTGTAATTAATATTTCCAGAAATTCCGGCAGCTGGATTATAACCTACATTTGTTGTTATGGCTCCGTTTAAACCTTGTAACTTACTTCTGCGTAAAATAATATTTAAAATACCACCAGTACCTTCTGCATCATATCGAGCAGATGGAGACGTTATAACTTCTACTTTCTCAATAGATTCTGCAGGTAATTGTCGTAAAGCATCTGTAGAATTTAAACCTACCAAGCCAGAAGGTTTTCCATTAATAAGTATGCGAACATTATCATTCCCTCTTAAGGCAACATTACCTTCAACATCTACAGAAACAGAAGGGACATTATCTAAAACATCACTAACAGTACCACCTCTAACAGTTAAATCTTTACCTACGTTATAAATTTTCTTATCTAGTTTAATTTCTACAGTTGTTTTTTCTGCAATAATTTCAATTTCGTCTAACGCTTCTGTATTTTCATCAAGTAATTGTATGCCTAAGTTTACCGTTTTTGTTATTTGTTTGTTTTCAATTTTAACTGTTGTAAACCCTATATATTCGTAAGATATAGTATACGAACCTACAGTTACAGGAATATTATATTCTCCTTTCTCGTTTGTAATACCTCCAGTAATATTTGTTTTATCTGTAGTATCTGTAAATACTACTGTAGCATATTCTAAAGGGGTTTTAGAATTGCTGTCTAGAATTTTTCCGCTAATAGTTACTTCTTTTTTAGAGGTGTTTTGTGCGCTAGATGTTGTTACAAAAGTAACGAGACATACTAGGGTAAGTATTAATTTATGCATGAATATATTTTAGCAGTTAAGACTGCAAAAATAGATTATGGTTTAACTTAGATTGGTTAAATGTATGTTAAATAAGAAAGCTTCAAAATGTTAATATTTTGAAGCTTTTTTTATTTATTAAGTCGCCTTTAAAGCTAAAGTGCTAGAAGACGTTATTAGGGTAGTATTACTATAAGTCTATTTTTATAATAAGTTTAAATTTAATGCTACAGTATTTTCATTATATAAGTTAATAGCGTGTTTTAAATTATATAATTGTAGTTATAAGCTCTGGCGGACGCCCAATAACAGCTTTGTCACCGTTAATTACTATTGGTCTTTCTATAAGTTTTGGATGCGCTACCATAGCTTTAATAATGTCTTCATTAGTTAAATCTTTTCCTTTGTAATCGGCTTTCCAGATAGCTTCATTTTTACGAATAAGCGCTAGAGGTTCTATATTTAATAAACTTAATAGGTTTTTTACATCTTCAACAGTTGGTGTATCTACTAAATAGTTTATAACTTCATAATCTTTACCAGAGTCCTTAACAATTTCTAAACCGCAACGCGATTTACTACATCTATTATTGTGGTATATTTTAATCATATTTTTTTATTTTTTATTATAACGAATCTTGTGTTGTATCTTTTTGTCCCATCATCATTAAATACGCTTTTAAGAAAGGTGTAATATCACCATCCATAACAGCATCTACATTACCTGTTTCGTGTGCAGTACGTACATCTTTAACCAGTTTATACGGGTGCATAACATAATTACGTATTTGGCTACCCCATTCAATTTTCATTTTACCTGCTTCAATATCATCGCGCTGAGCCATTTGCTTCTGTAATTCAATTTCGTAAAGCTGAGATTTAAGCATCTGTAATGCACGCGCTCTATTATCGTGTTGAGAGCGAGTTTCTGAACACGAAATCTGTATACCAGACGGTTTATGTGTTAGTTGCACTTTAGTTTCAACTTTATTTACATTTTGTCCTCCAGCACCGCTAGATCGTGCAGTAGTAATATCTATATCTGCAGGATTAATGTCTATTTCTATACTGTCATCAACTAATGGATAAACATAAACAGAGGCAAAACTGGTGTGGCGTTTCGCATTACTATCAAAAGGAGAGATACGTACTAAACGGTGTACACCATTTTCGCCTTTAAGCCAACCAAAAGCGTAATCACCTTCAATTTCTATAGTCACCGTTTTAATACCTGCAACATCTCCATCTTGTAAGTTAAGTTCCTTTACTTTAAAACCATTTTTTTCGGCATACATTAAATACATACGTAATAACATATTTGCCCAATCGCAACTTTCTGTACCTCCAGCACCAGCAGTTATTTGTAAAACGGCACTTAAATTATCACCTTCTTCCGAGAGCATGTTTTTAAACTCTAAGTCTTCAATTAGAGTTTTTGCTTTTTCAAAGCGAGTTTCCACATCCTTAATTGTTGCTTCTTCTTCCTTATAAAATTCGTAAATAACTTCAAGATCCTCTACGAAAGTATTCGATTTTTCGTAGTCTTCAACCCATTTTTTCTTTATTCTAAGCGACTTCATAATAGCCTCTGCAGCTTTAGAGTCGTTCCAAAAATTAGGGTCGAACGTTTGCTCTTCTTCGTTTTGAATTTCTATTAATTTCTTATCTATGTCAAAGATATTGCCTTAAAGCATTAAGGCGTTTAGAGAGATCTTTTATATGATCTTGTGTTATCATTATATTGTAGTTTGAAACAAAAATATAATTTATACCATTATATTAAAGTAATTGAAAGCATATTTTATAATTTTATGCATAAAAATAAATAAATGATAATAGATTTAAGAAGCGATACGGTAACAAAACCTTCTAAAGAGATGTTAGAAGCTATAATAAATGCTAATGTAGGAGATGATGTGTATAAAGAAGATGAAACCGTTAATGCATTAGAACTAAAAATTGCAGAATTATTTGGAAAACCCAAAGCATTGTTTTTTCCTAGTGGAACAATGGCGAATCAAACCGCAATAAAATTACATACAAACCTAGGAGATCAAGTTATTTGCGATAAGTATTCTCATATATTTAATTACGAAGGTGGGGGTGCATCGTTTAACAGTGGGGTTTCTTGTAAACTAATAGATGGACAGCGTGGCATGTTTACAGCAAAACAAGTTGAAGAAGCTTTAAATCCTCCAGATTTTTACCATAGCCCACTAACTCGATTAGTTGAAATAGAAAATACAACCAATAAAGGAGGAGGAGCTTGTTGGGATTTTGAAGAGATAAAGAAGGTGCGTAAAGTATGCGATGCAAATAGTTTAGGGTTACACTTAGATGGGGCACGCCTATGGAATGCTTTAGTCGCAAAAAAAGAAAGCCCTAAACAATATGGAGATGTGTTCGATACTATTTCTGTGTGTTTAAGCAAAGGGTTGGGATGCCCTATAGGTTCTGTGTTGGTAGGAGACGAAGATATTATGAAAGATGCGATTAGAATTAGAAAAATTCTAGGAGGCGGAATGAGACAGGTTGGCTTTCTAGCTGCAGCTGGACTATATGCATTAGATAACAATATAGAGCGATTAGAAGAAGATCATGAAAAAGCTAAAGAGATAGCGAATACATTAAAAACGCAAGCGTATGTAAATACAGTAGAACCTGTAGAAACTAACATTGTAATTTTTAGTTTAAAAGAAGGGATTTCTGAAAGTGAATTTATACAGACTTTAGATAAAAAGGGGATAAAAATTATAGCATTAGGTGCTGGTAAAGTAAGAATAGTAACACATTTAGATTACACTAATGAGATGCATAACCATTTCTTAAAAGCGTTAAACTCCCTATAAAATAAGAAAAGAAACTAAAATTTCATAGTAGTTTTGTAAGATTAAATTTGTTAAAATTTTTAACGTGTTTTTTTGCGTTTCATCGAAAGAGTGTGCTTTTTTCGTTTTAAAAACCACTAAAGGGTTTGATTGCTAGTATTTTTGTACGAAATTAGTAGAATAGGCTAAACCCTAACTACTTAGCGTATATAAATAACCATATAATCATTAAACTTTAACAAAATGAAAAAATTACTACTAACATTTTTATCTTTTGCAATTGGCTTAGTTGCATTTGCTCAAGATTTACCAGCTAATCCTGAACCAGGGAAGTGTTATGTTCGTTGTGTAACACCAGATATTTGGGTAAATCAAGACGTAACAGTTCAAGTAGCACCAGCTTACAAGAAATTAAGCACAGTACCAGCAAAATACGGAACAGAAACAGAAACCGTTGTAGTTGCTAATGCAAGCCAAAGATTGGAAGTTGTGCCAGCAAAATATGAAACACAGACTTTTGAAGTCGTTGTAAAAGAAGCAAGTCAACGTTTAGAAAAAATAGCTTCTAGAACAGAAACAGAAATAGAAACTGTTGTTATTAAAGAAGCAAGTCAACGCTTAGAATTGGTGCCAGCAGTGTACGAAACACAAACATTTGAAGTGGTAACTCAACCAGCTAGCCAAAAATTAGAAATGGTACCTGCGGTTTACGAAACACAAGATGTTACTGTAGTAGTTAACGAGGCAGGACAACGTTTAGAAGTTATTCCTGCTGAGTATGGTACAGAAAATATTACGTACAAAAAAAGAGAGTTTGGGTCTTCATTAAAAGTCGTTCCTGCTAAATTTTCTTCTAACTATCAAGTTATAGAAACTAAACCAGCTACAGCAAAATGGGGAATGAGTGATACACCTGCGGCAGATTGTCAATCTAGCGATCCTAACGATTGTAGATACTGGTGCTACAAAGCAGTACCAGCACAAAATATAACAATTAATACAACAGAATTAGCATCAGATGCATCTTACATTAGAACTCCAGATTGTGATACAAGTGCAGATCCAGATTGCGGAATGTCTTCTTATACAAGAAAAATAGTTGTTAAACCAGCATCTACAAGAACAATAGATATACCTCAAGTAACTAAAACAGTTAAGAAAACTGTTATGGTAACACCTCCAACAACGAGAGTAATTCCTATTCCAGCTGTAACGAAAACAATGAAGCGTACAGTAATGGTAACGCCTCCAACAACAAGAGTAATAGAAATACCAGCAGTTACTAAAACTGTTAAGAGAACAGTAATTATACCAGAAACAACAAGAGTTGTAGAGATTCCAGCCGTTACAAAAACAATGAAACGTACAGTAATGGTAACGCCTCCAACAACAAGAGCTATAGATATTCCTCAAAAAACAGCAACAATTAAGAAAACAGTTTTAGTTGAAGATTCTAAAGTTGTTGAAACTCCAGTGCCACCAGTAACGAAAACAGTAACTAAGGAAGTGTTACAGAAAAAAGGAGGATTAACAACATGGAAAGAAGTAGATTGTAAAGTTGTTGAGTATAACGACCTTAACATAAACTGGAACTTAGGTTCTGCAACATTAACTAATGCTGCTAAAGCAGAAATTGATGCTAAATTATTACCAGTATTAGCAGATGGTGTATCTGTAGAGATTGCATCGCATACAGATTCTAGAGGGTCTAAAGCTAGCAACCGTTCTTTATCAGAAAGAAGAGCACAAGCAGTAACAAACTATTTAATATCTAAAGGTATTAACTCTAGTAGAATCGTTTCTAATGGTTATGGAGAAACTAGATTAACTAACAGATGTTCAGATGGTGTATCTTGTACAGAAAGAGAGCACTTAGCAAACAGAAGAACTCAGTTTAGAGTAATAAACGCTAACTAAGTACCTTAGAAATACAAGATGTTTAATCCTACAATAATCTATACAGATTAAATAAAGGATTAAAAATAGAATAAAAAGAGAAGTTTTTGCTTCTCTTTTTTTATATAAATAACTATTATAAAACGAAAACATAAATGAATTAGGTGTTCTCAATTTTAATGTAAGTAAATGCTAAAATTATTATAAAGTGTAATAAATGAGCAATATAGAGCTATTAAATAGCGTTGATGTAAAAGCTATAACCCTTTTATATAGTAACTAGAAGTATGTCTATCGATTGTTGATACATTGGAGATTGCGTTACAATAAATTAAAAATTTTACAACATGAAACTAACGCAATTAATTCTCTGCTTGCTATTTACATTTACTGTAAGTAATATAAACGCTCAAAATTCTAATTACGAATTACCAAAACGCACACCAACATTAAATACTTTAAAAACAGATGGTTTAATTCAGCCATACCTAGACGATTTTTTAAAAGAATGTAAAAAGTACAATATTAAGTTTACAGATAAACTATTTAGCTTAAAAGAAATAGCAATTGTTGATACATTACAAGTATCAACAAAAGGCGGTACTTTAGGTATGTTGGTTAGAAATAAAAAAAATGAAGTTGAAAAAATAGTATTTAGCTGGATGACGCTTTTAGATAAAGAAATTTTAAAAGTAGTCGCATTTCATGAGTTTGGACATTATTTTCTAGGTTACAAACATACCTGTAAAGATTGTAACGCTATAATGGCAGAAGTAAATACAAGTTATTTTAATATTGTTAGAGATTGGGAAAATCAAGTAGAACAATTATTTTTAAACTCTCCAGAATATTTAAAACGAAAGTTACAATAGAAAAAAATAAGAAATAGAGTGAAATAAAAAAAGCCTTTTAATATACATATTAAAAGGCTTTTTTAAATTATTTAAACATATCCATTCCAGGTATATTAGGCATCCCATCTTTTGCAGCAGCTGCAAGTTCGGCTTCGTTAATACGTGTCGCTTTTTCTATGGCCTTATTTAATGTTAAAATTAAGTAATCTTCTAACTGTTCTTTATCCTCTAACAATTCATCATTAATTTCTATAGATTTTATAGCTCTATTTGCTGTTAATGTTACTTGTAATAAGCCATCGTTACTCTTCTCATCAACTAAAACAGTATTTAGTCGCTGTTTTGTTTCTTCTACTTTTTTTTGAGCATCTTGAAGCTTGCCCATCATACCACTAAGGTCTCCAAACATAATTCTTATATTAATAGTTTAATTTGGTGCAAAGTTATTAAATTTGAGAGGAAATTGTTTAAATATTTAATATGAAGAAAATTACTATAATTTCACTTATAAGTTTATATTTTTGTGTTTCCTGTAAACAAAAAGAAGATATGACAGATAAAACAATAGTTAAAACATTTCCATTAGCCAAGAAAAAACCTAAGCAATTAGAAATACATAATGATATAAGAGTTGATAATTACTATTGGTTAAATGATAGAGAGGATGCTGAAGTTATAAACTATTTAAATGAGGAGAATGCCTACACTAAATCTGTTTTAAAACATACAGAGCCATTTCAAAAAGAATTATTTGAAGAAATGAAAGGCCGTATTAAAGAAGATGACGAATCTGTACCCTATAAATTAAACGGATATTGGTATATAACTAAATACGAAAAAGGAAAAGGATACCCTATCTATACACGAAAAAAAGGGAGCTTAGAAGCAGAAGAAGAGTTGCTTTTTGACTGTAATGAAATGGCCAAAGGACACGCTTATTTTAGGTTAGGTGGCATTTCTGTTAGCCCAGACAATACTATGGTTAGTTTTGCTGTAGACACTGTGAGTAGAAGGCAATATACGTTGCAAATAAAAAGCTTAATTACTGGTGAAGTATTTTCAGACAAAATAGAAAACACAACAGGGAGTTCTACATGGGCTAATGATAATAAAACATTATTCTACAGTAAAAAAGATGAAGTAACATTGCGTTCTGATAAAATTTTTAAGCATAAATTAGGCACACCTAAAGAAGAAGATGTTGTTGTATATAATGAAACAGACGAAACATTTAACACCTTTGTATACAAAACAAAGTCTAAAAAATATATAGTAATAGGCTCTTCTAGCACATTAACTTCAGAGTATCAAATACTTAATGCAGATACGCCAGACGGAGCATTCAAAATGTTTCAAGAACGAGAGCGAGAACTAGAATACTCTATAGCACATTACGATGATAGTTTTTATATTATAACAAATAAGGATGGAGCTAAAAACTATAAACTTCAAAAAACATCAGAAAATAAAACAGAAAAAGATAATTGGGAAGATGTATTACCGCACAGAGCAGATGTTTTAATAGAAGATATAGAAATTTTTAGTAAATATTTAGTTGTTAATGAACGCCAAAATGGATTAAATAATATAAGAGTCATCAATTGGGATGGAAGTGAAGATTATTATTTAACATTTAATAATGAAACCTATACGCTAAATATAGGAAACAATCCAGATTTTGATAGCACAGATTTAAGATACAGTTATAACGGTTTAATAACACCAAATTCTGTAATTGATTATAACTTTGAAACGAAACAGCATAATGTTTTAAAAGAACAACAAGTACTAAGTGATACGTTCGATAAAAACAATTACGTGTCAGAACGTATATGGGTTACAGCTAGAGATGGAGCCAAAGTACCCGTTTCAATGGTATATAAAAAAGGAATGAAAAGAGATGGTAGCCATCCATTATTACAATATGCTTACGGCTCTTACGGCTCTACTATAGATCCGTATTTTTCATCTATAAGATTAAGCCTTTTAGATAGAGGATTTATATATGCAATAGCACATATTAGAGGAGGAGAATATTTAGGGCGCAAATGGTACGAAGATGGTAAGCTATTAAAAAAGATGAATACATTTACAGACTTTATAGATTGCTCTAAACACTTAATTAAAGAAAAATATACTACAGCCGAACATTTATATGCAATGGGAGGAAGTGCAGGAGGTTTATTAATGGGTACAGTAATTAACCTAGAACCAGAATTGTATAATGGTGTTATTGCAGCAGTACCTTTTGTAGATGTTGTTACTACAATGCTAGATGATACAATACCATTAACAACAGGAGAGTATGATGAATGGGGGAATCCTAATGATAAAACATATTACGATTATATGAAATCGTACTCACCATACGATAATGTAAGCTCTAGAGACTATCCAAATATGTTAGTAACTACTGGCTTGCATGATTCACAAGTACAATATTGGGAACCAGCAAAATGGGTAGCTAAATTAAGAGACTTAAAAACAGACAATAATACCTTGTTATTTCATATAGATATGGAATCTGGTCACGGTGGAGCTTCGGGGCGTTTTGAAAGTTTAAAAGAAGTTGCATTACAGTATGCTTTTCTGTTAGATTTAGAAGGAATTAACCATTAAAAAAAAAATCCGTATTTTTGCGAGGTTTTAAACACAATAACCAATTGATTTAGCTTATAAGTAGCGTTTATGGAAAACAATAAACAAGTTTTTGACAATGTATTAGACCTAATAGGAAATACACCAATGATAAAACTGAAAAAAATAACGTCTGAATTTAAAGGTAATTTCTTAGCTAAGGTAGAAGCTTTTAATCCAGGACATTCCTCTAAAGATAGAATTGCATTATATATAATTGAAGAAGCAGAACGTCAAGGTATTTTAAAACCAGGAGACACTATTATAGAAACGACCTCTGGTAATACAGGGTTTAGTATTGCTATGGTAAGTGTAATAAAAGGATACGACTGCATTTTAGCTGTAAGCTCTAAGTCTTCTGCAGATAAAATAGACATGCTTAAAAATATGGGGGCTAAAGTTTATGTTTGCCCTGCAAATGTTAGTGCAGATGACCCAAGATCTTATTACCAAGTAGCAAAACGATTACATGATGAAATAAAAGGATCTGTATATATAAACCAATATTTCAATCAGTTAAATATGGATGCGCATTACCATTCTACAGGACCAGAAATCTGGAACCAAACTAATGGTAAAATAACGCATTTAGTAGCATGTAGTGGAACGGGAGGAACAATTTCTGGAACAGCAAAATATTTAAAAGAGCAAAACCCAGAAATTAAAGTTATAGGTGTAGACGCTTATGGTTCTGTGTTAAAAAAGTATCATGAAACAAGAGAGTTTGACGATAAAGAAATTTATCCATATAGAATAGAAGGCTTAGGTAAAAATTTAATACCTACAGCTACAGATTTTGATACAATAGACGAGTTTGTTAAGGTTACAGATGAAGAAAGTGCACATACAGCACGTGAAATAGCAAAAGTTGAAGGACTTTTTGTAGGTTATACCTCTGGAGCAGCAATGCAAGCTATAAAACAATTAGAAGGAGAAGGAGAATTTAAAGAAAACGATGTTGTAGTTACAATTTTTCCAGATCACGGATCGCGTTATATGAGTAAAATATATAGCGATAAATGGATGAGAGATCAAGGCTTTTTTGATAGTATTAATGAAGAAGCTGCACAAAGTATACAATACGTAAAATAAATAAGAATAAACATATTGAAATTAGCTGATTTTAAGTATTTTAAGTCAGCTAATTTTTTTGTGAAAAATAGACAGTAAAAAGATTATGCAAAAAAGGTAGAATTACCTAATTTTGCATCTACTAACTAATGTAATGGCTTATAATAAATTATTCAAAATAAACTTTTACCTTAAAGATGTTTTGTGTGTAGAGTTATGGGCGTAAAGTAAACAATGAAAACGAACCGATGAAAGACTTATTTGCAAAAATATACAAGGATAAAGGACCGTTAGGGAAATGGGCATCAGCTGCAGAAGGATATTTTGTATTTCCAAAGCTGGAAGGACAAATCTCTAATAGAATGAAGTTTCAGGGAAAGGAAGTTATCACATGGAGTATTAATGATTATTTAGGATTAGCTAACCATCCTGAGGTTCGTAAAGTTGATGCAGAAGCAGCAAAAATGTACGGGTCTGCATACCCAATGGGAGCACGAATGATGTCTGGTCACACAGAACTACACGAGCAGTTGCAGAATGAATTAGCGGCGTTTGTTAATAAAGAAGCTGCTTACTTATTAAATTTTGGATACCAAGGAATGGTTTCTACTGTAGATGCATTAGTATCTAAAGATGATATTATTGTTTACGATGTAGATTCTCATGCATGTATTATAGATGGAGTGCGTTTACATATGGGTAAACGTTTTACATATAAGCATAACGATATAGATAGTTTAGAGAAAAATCTTGAACGAGCAACTAAAATGGCCGAGCAAACTGGCGGAGGTATTTTAGTGATTTCTGAAGGGGTTTTTGGTATGCGTGGAGAACAAGGGCGTTTAAAAGAAATAGTTGAGCTTAAAAAGAAATTTAATTTTAGACTATTTGTTGATGATGCTCATGGTTTTGGAACACTTGGAGCTACTGGAGCAGGAGCAGGAGAAGAGCAAGGTGTACAAGACGAGATAGATGTGTATTTTGCAACATTTGCAAAATCTATGGCTAGTACAGGAGCATTTATTGCAGCAGATAAAGAAATTATAGATTACTTAAAATACAATCTACGTTCGCAAATGTTTGCAAAATCACTGCAAATGCAATTGGTTGTTGGTGCATTAAAACGTTTAGATATGTTACGTACAATGCCAGAGTTAAAACAAAACCTTTGGACTATCGTTGATGCATTACAATCTGGATTAAAAAAGCGTGGTTTCGATATTGGAACAACACAAAGTTGTGTAACACCAGTATATTTAAAAGGGAGTATTCCAGAAGCAATGGCTTTAGTTAGAGATTTAAGAGAAAATTATGGTATTTTCTGTTCTATAGTAGTATACCCTGTTATACCTAAAGGTTTAATTTTATTAAGAATGATTCCTACAGCTACACATACTCTGCAAGATGTTTCTGAAACTCTAGATGCATTCGATGCCATTAGAGATAGATTAGAAAACGGAACTTATAAACGTATGTCTGCCGCTTTAGTAAAAGCTATGGGAGAGTAAAAACGTAAAATAGATACTTAATAAAAAAATCCAATTCATTTGAATTGGATTTTTTTATTACCAGCTTATTTATTTAATTGCTTTACGGTATGTTTTACGACGCTTAACAACAATAGGGTTAAAGTGTTTCCATATTTTATGTATGGCTTCGTTATCTTCTAATTCTGGAGTTCTGTAGCAATTAATAATACCTTTCTTGGTAAACGTTTCATAATATTCATTAAAAATAACAGCATGAACGCCTTTATTTTGATAATCTGGATGTACACCTATTAAATAAAATACAACATCCTTACTATGTTTTTTAGCTTTTAGCAATTTGGCAAAACCAAAAGGAAATAACTTTCCCTTAATTTGTTGTAATGCAGAGGCAAACCTAGGCATTACAATAGCGAAAGCTACCATATTATCCTGTTCGTCTACAATAAATTTAATATATTCTGGATTAACAAAACTTATAAATTTCTTTTTAAAATAAGCTTTTTGAATATCAGTAATTTCTACAAAAGAAGCTAAAGAAGAATAACTTTCATTAAATAAATCAAACATTTTATCTGCATAAGGCATAACCTCTTCAGTAGTAGTTAATTGTAATGCTTTAAGCTTATAACGTCGCTTTATAAGCTCTTGCGCTTTTTTAAACGTTTCTGGATTTACATTAGCAAAAGGGAATTTACTTTCTGAATACGATTTTTCAATAGTATAACCCAAAGCCTCGTAATGTTTTACATAGTATTCGTGATTATACCATGTAATCATATTACTAACTTGATCAAAACCTTCGGTCATTACACCAACTTTATCTAAGTTAGAGAAACCTACAGGACCTTCTGTATATTCTAAATTATGAGCTTTGCCTATTTTTATAACTTCATCTAATAACGCTTTAGAAACTTCTAAATCATCAATAAAATCGAACCAGCCAAAACGCATTTTTTTCTGGTTTTGGTTTTTCACCTCTAACCAGTTTATAATTGCTGCAACACGCCCAACAATTTCTCCGTTTTTATAGGCTAGAAAAAAAGTTGCTTCTGCATCTTTAAAAATGGGGTTCTTTTTTTTGTCAAAAGTTTCTAATTCCTGATTAATAATTGGAGGAACCCAATATTTAGAATCTTTATATAAAGAAAAAGGAAACTTAACAAAAGCTTTAAGTTCCTTTTTAGTAATAGCCTGTTTTACTGTAATCATATTCTAGTGGTTAATCTTCGTCATCAAAATCAATCTCTTGGACTTCTTTTTTCTGTTTTTTATCACCAGCAGCATCACCACCTTTTTTCTTATTCTTTTTGTTTTTCTTACGTTTTTTATTGGCTCTACGTTCAGCTTCTTCTTCAGCAGAAACACCATTATCTGGTTTATCGTCTTGATGGAAATCTAACCTGTAAGATACACCAAAATTAATACTAAATACAGAAGGCGTATCTTTAGTATTAAATGTTAAAGCAGTGTCTAATTGTAAGTCTTTACCCCATAAATATGCACCCCCAAAACGGAATAAGTTATCCGCATAGAAATCACTTTTTATTCCTTGAGTTTCTCCAAATAAAACAACATTTTGATTAATTGCTTTAGTTAAAGTAAGGATGTATTGAAAATCTGAAAACTCAGACCCAATCCTATCTTTTATTAAGTTTAAAACCATAACCCAACCACTAGCAAAGTTATTTTGTGTAGCTACAATTACTTTAGGACTAAACCCCTCTACATCTGGTGCTGTGTATGGGTTGTCTTTAGTGTCAAAATTAGCGCCTAAATACACAGAAACTGCTGGAATTAGAGACTTCCATTGGAATTTTTTATTAGCATGGTAACTGTATAAATTGGGTTTTTCTTCTTCGGCATTTTTATAAGGATCGTATACCAAATATTTAGCACCTATAGTTAAGTTTTTAAAATTTGAACGTTTATTTTCCGAAGAAATAGAAGAACGATTATCTGTAAATGTGTCGCTTTGGTAAGCGCCTTCAATATTAAGTTCTAACTCTGGTAGTAGTAAGCCGTATCTTGCAGCAAAATCAATTCCGAAACCAGAAACATCATATTTTAAAGGGGTATGTTTTTCTTTTACAGTGTAAGGGCCAATTTCAATTTGGGCAACATTTGTACCGACTGCGAATGCAGAACGCGACACTCCAGGTCTATTAGAATTTATAACTTCTGTATACTGAGCGTTTACAGTATAACTAACAATAAATAATAAGGTCGGTAAAAAGAATTTTTTTAAGGACATAAATATTAGGTTTAGCTCCAAATATAGAGATTTTATATATTTTTTAAGTATTTATAACTGAAATTACCCAAAGAGTATTGTATTTTTGTTTAAATAAATTAAAACAACAATATTACTTTTTATGGGATTATTAAAGACCATACTTTTTATTATATTATTTTACTATGGTTTTAAGATATTGTCTAGAATTTTTGGACCACTGTTTTTAAAGTACCTAAGTAAAAAAGCAATGCAACGTTTTGGAGGGCAGTTTGAAGGATTTCAAAATCAAAAATCGCAACAGGAACAACAAAAAGAAGGAGAAACGACTATAGATAAAATACCAAATAGAAAATCTTCGAATAATACTGTTGGGGAATATGTAGATTATGAAGAAATAGATTAAGTTTATTTCGTTTTCTTACTTATATACCATAATATATGTTCAAAGCAGAGATTAAAAGCAAAATAAACGAAGATATCTGTATCTTGATCTCACCAGATAATGATTCTTATAATTATATATGTGATTGTGGTGAAGCTTCTAATTTATCTGTAAAGGATTGCCAGAATACAAATGCCGTTTTTTTGAGTCATACACATATAGATCACTTTGTTAATTTCGATACTATTTTAAGACATCAAATAGGAGTAAAACGACGTATTATTATTTGTGGTCCAGAAGGTGTTATTAAACAAGTGCAGTCTAGAATACAAAGCTATTGTTGGAATTTAATAGCTGAGGATGCTATTGTTTACGAAGTTAGAGAAATTCAAAAAAATAGTATTATAAAGCGAGCAGAGTTAAAACCGCCGTTTTGGAATGCAAATGCGATGGAGGATTTAAGTACTGAAACTATTTTTAAAACAAATAAATTTGAAGTTCGTTTTACTATTTTAAATCATAAAACACCATCTATAGCTTACCTTTTTAAAGAATATGACTCGACTAAAATAAATATTGCTGGTACAAGTTTTAAAGGCGGAAAGTGGATTAATACGCTTAAAGATGCATACCGTTTAAAAGAACACGACGCTATAATTGCTGTAGAAGATAACGTTTTTAAAGCTTCCGATTTGTTTCATTTAATACATGTTAAAAAAGGAGAAACACTTGGGGTAATATTAGAC
>NZ_JBSHNS010000174.1:0-2473 GCF_053601635.1 Pontimicrobium sp. MEBiC01747 | reverse complement strand
ATTACGAAATGAAAATTAAAGCCGTAGGTGGGTTAGATTTTCAATTGCTAGGTATTGGTAGAACGGGACATATTGGGTTTAACGAACCAGGGTCTCACTTAAACTCAGGAACAAGAATAATTACTCTAGATCATATTACGCGAATAGATGCTGCACCAGCTTTTTTAGGAATAGACAATGTGCCTAGAAAAGCAATTACAATGGGTATTGGAACTGTTCGTGATGCCAAAAGAATAGTACTACTAGGTTGGGGAGTAAACAAGGCAGAAATACTTAAAAAAACAATAGAAGGCACTATAACATCAGACGTGCCTGCTACTTATTTACAACACCACAACAATACAACATTTGTTCTAGATAAAGAAGCCTCCGAAGCTTTAACCCGAGTAAAGACACCTTGGTTAGTAACCTCTTGTGTTTGGAATGAACCCTTAAAATTAAAAGCGGTAGTATGGCTTAGCGAAATGCTTAATAAACCTATTTTAAAACTTACAGATAAAGATTATAACGATAATGGAATGTCTGGACTTTTAACAGAAGAAGGAACTGCCTACGATTTAAACATTAAAATGTTTAATAAATTACAGCATACCATTACTGGTTGGCCAGGAGGAAAACCTAATGCCGACGATTCCAATAGACCAGAACGCTCTTCGCCAGCTAAAAAAAAGGTAATTATTTTTAGCCCGCATCCAGATGATGATGTCATTTCTATGGGAGGCACTTTCGATAGATTGGTTGAGCAAGGACATGAAGTACATGTTGCATACCAAACCTCTGGAAATATAGCAGTATCTGATGAGGAAGCTTTAAAATTTGCTGAAATTTCTAAAGACATTAATGCCAATTCTAAAGAAGTTAATGAAATAATAGACTTTATAAAAAATAAGAAAAACAATGGTGAAAAAGATTCTTTAGCAGTAAGAAAATTAAAAGGGTCTATACGTAAAAGCGAATCGTTAGCAGCTACAAGATATTTAGGTTTACCAGATGCTAATGTTCATTTTTTAAACCTTCCATTCTATGAAACAGGAACTATAAAAAAAGGAAACCTTACAGAAAGAGACATAGCAATTACTTGCAATTTAATAGACAAAATTAAGCCCAATCAAATCTATGCAGCAGGAGATTTAGCAGACCCTCATGGAACTCATAAAGTATGTTTAGATGTTCTATTTATTGCTATAGATCATTTAAAAAACAACTTGTACATGAATGATTGCTGGGTTTGGCTTTACAGAGGAGCATGGCACGAGTGGGAATCGTACGAAATAGATATGGCTGTCCCTATGAGTCCCGATCAAGTACTGAAAAAAAGACACGCTATTTTTTACCATCAATCTCAAAAAGACGGCGTTATGTTTCAAGGTGATGATTCTAGAGAATTTTGGGTACGAGTAGAAGATAGAAATAGACTAACAGCAAAAAAATATAATGATTTAGGATTGGCAGATTATGCTGCAATTGAAGCATTTAAGCGTTATTACTTTTAGTATATGAATAGAATAATTTTTTTAGCGGTTTTTGCATTAACCTATACATTACACGCGCAAAGCGAGTTAATGGAAAAGTATAATTTAATGCCATGGCCAAAAAAGATAGAAACAACAACAACTAATTTTTTAATTAATAGCAACGTTACGATCTCTATAAATGGAGCAGACGAAGGTAGAGTTTGTAATGTTGCTACTAATTTTCTTAGACGATTAACAAATAGAACAGGAGTATTTATAGATAACGGCTTTCCATTATATAATAAACCGGCTTCAATAGAAGTGACATTTAAAACGGTTGCCAGTTTAAATATTAATACAGACGAATCATATAATTTAATAGTAAATAGTAATAACATACAAATCACTTCAAATACAGATGTTGGTGCTATAAGAGGATTGGAAACATTATTACAACTAACTAATTATAATGAAAACGGTTATTATTTTGAAGGCGTAACCATAAGCGATTCTCCTAGATTTGTATGGAGAGGTTTAATGATTGATGCGGCTAGACATTTTCAACCTATAGATGTTATAAAAAGAAATCTGGATGCAATGGCATCAGTTAAATTAAATGTGTTTCATTGGCATTTAACAGACGATCAAGGATTTAGAGTAGAATCTAAAACATACCCTAAACTTCAAGAGTTAGCATCAGATAAACAATACTATACACAAGAGCAAATTAAAGATGTTGTAGCATATGCTACAAACTTAGGAATTAGAGTAGTACCAGAATTTGATGTCCCAGGACATGCCTCTGCAATATTAACAGCCTATCCAGAATTAGGAAGTAAGGAGGATTACAATTATGCCATAGAGCGTTATGCAGGCGTTTTCGACCCTACTTTAAACCCAACAAAAGATATTACATACACGTTTTTAGAAAATCTTTTTACAGAGATTACACCACTATTTCCAGATGAATATTTTCATATAGGAGGAGATGAAAACGAAGGGAAACATTGGGATGAAAA
>NZ_JBSHNS010000173.1:0-5394 GCF_053601635.1 Pontimicrobium sp. MEBiC01747 | reverse complement strand
TTTACCAAAAATTGCCATATTATTAGCCGCGATGGATGCAATAGAAAGTGGAGAGTTAGAAGACACCGCAGAACTGCAAAAAGATATGCGATTAATGATTAGTAAATCAAACAATCAAGCTTCAACACGTATGATAGATCGTATAGGCTATAAAAAAATAGAAGCAGTTTTACGAGCTCCAAAAACAAAATTATACGATGAAGAAGTAGGAGGAGGTTTATGGGTAGGAAAACGTTATGCAGCTGGAGGCAAAAGATATCCTGAACCAATGAAAGGCTTAAGTCATGCAGCAACTACAAGACAAGTATGTAGTTTTTATTACCAATTGGTAATGGGAAATTTAGTTTCTACTGAACGCTCAAAGCAAATGTTAAACATAATGAAAGACCCAGCGTTGCACCATAAATTTGTAAACGTGTTAGATGTTATAGCTCCAAAGGCAACAGTATATAGAAAATCGGGATCATGGAAAAACTATCATTCAGATTCAGCTTTGGTTTGGGGACCAGAGCGGCATTATATTATTGTCGCTTTAATTGAAGATGGTACAGGGGAGCAAATCATGCGTAAATTAGTTAAGCCATTAGATAAAATTTTGAAAAGAACAATAAAAAATAAAAAAGCTAAAACCCATAAGATTAAAAATTGATACTTAAAAAGCTTTTAAATAAAACATTTGGATTAAGAGATGGTGAAATACACATCTCTTTTTTAATGCAATTATATATTTTTTTAATTATAACTGTATTACTAATAGTAAAACCTACAGTTAATGCTTTATTTATATCTCAATTAGGGGCAGACCACTTACCATATGGATATCTACTATTAGCAATAGTAGCGGTAGTCGCTTCTTATTTTTATAATAAAGCTATTCGGTTATTTTCACTAACAAAAGTTACAGTTTCTACTTTAGTTTTCTTCAGTTTAGGCTTTTTGTCCCTAAGTGTTTTACTACACTTTTCTATGCTTAATAATTGGGTGCTTTATATCTATTATTTAGGAGTTTCACTATTTGCAGTAATTGCAACGTCTCAATTTTGGATACTAGCTAACATAGTGTACAATTCTAGAGAAGCAAAACGATTGTTTGGTTTTATTGGTGCAGGAGCTATTGCAGGAGGTGTTTTTGGAGGGTATTTAACAAGCTTAGTCGTTTCAACTTATAGTAACAAAGTTGTAATGGTATTGGCCGCAGTTTTAATTTTGTGTTGTATTCCTATTTTGCACAAAGTATGGACTTTAAGGCTTAGGGTTATGAATATTTATGTTAGAAAACAACGTAAATTTAATGATACAAATACAGTACAATCCTCACTTAAAATAATATCGAACTCTAAACACTTAACGTACTTGGCATGCATTACAGGAATAGGAGTAATGGTTGCAAAATTAGTAGACTTTCAATTTAGCGACTTTGCAAGTCGTACAATGCCTAACTCTGAAGATTTAGCCGCTTTTTTTGGGTTTTGGTTTTCAACATTTAATGTGTTGGCACTTATTTTACAATTATTTTTTACCAATCGAGTATTGAGTAGGTTAGGAGTATCATCTACTTTACTCATTTTACCACTTGGTATAGCTTTTGGGAGTTTATTATTTTTAACGTTTCCTGAGTTATGGGTACTCGTAATAATAAAAGGTATAGATGGTAGTTTTAAACAATCCTTAAATAAAGCTGCTTTCGAGTTATCTATAATGCCTATCCCTTTAAATATAAAAAAACAAGCTAAATCATATATAGACGTTGTTGTAGATAGTATTGCTACGGGAATATCTGGTTTTATGCTTATTTTTCTTATAAGAAAGTTAGATTTAAGTACATCCTATATTAGTGTAATTGTTCTACTCTTGGTTTTTATCTGGATTATACTAATCTATAAATTAAGAGAAGCATATTATAATTCATTCAGAAAAAATATACAAACCACAATATTAAAAAGCGGAGATGCTTTAAATGAAAACCGAAAAACAGAAACAACTATCACTGCAGCTAGGCGGATTTTAAACGGAAATAACGAAACAGCTATTTTGAACCTGTTAGACCGTTTAAGCAACTACAAAATGAAAACCTTAAAAAGTAGTGTCGTAAACCTATTAAGTCACCCTTCTAATACTATTAAAAAAGAAGCAATTAAACAGTTATACCTCTACGATAAAATAAATGAAATTGAAAAAGTAAAGAAATTAATTAATGAAAATGATGACGATTTGGTATATGTAGCTTTAGAGTATATTTTAAACCATGAATCAACCTCAGAAACAGAATTCTTTAATACTTATTTAAATCATGAAAAAGATTATATAGCAAATGCAGCATTATTATGCTTAGCCAAAGAAGCCTCAGATGATAAAGTTTTGGCGGTTAAATTTAATTTACAAGAAAGACTAACCAAAAAAATAGATACATATAACAGAACCGAAAAAACTAGAGAAGAATCTATCGCCGAATTATTAATTGCTATAGCATATTCTGGTTTAATAGAGCACTTTTCATTTATTGAAACACATTTAAAAAGTGAAAATGTTTACTTAAAAGCATATGCTATAAAAGCGGCAGGAATTAGTAAGTATGAAAATTTTATAGAACCAATATTATTATGTGTTTCTGAAAAACAATACCGTAAACGAGCAATAAAAGCTCTTAAACGATTTGGACCAGAAATAACAAATACTATACTAAGTTTAGATAAAACCCAAGAATTAAATCCCAAAATAAAACGTTACATACCTAGAATTGTTGAATCGTTTAAAACGCAAAGTGCAGTATATGTGTTAATGCGTTTAATGAGAAGTCGAGACTTTATGACACGCTGTGAAGCCTCTCGTTCTTTACTTAAATTAAAAGGTAAACAAGTAAAACTTATTTTTAATCCTAGACAATTAAAAGGTTTTGTTTTAAAAGAAATTAAACAATATAAAAATGCTCTAATAGCAATCGATTCGTTAAATATGCTACTAGATAAGCAAAGCCTTCAAGACTCTAAAACAGATAAAGAGATAGAACTTTCGATAGCTAGACAAAATATTGTAGATATTTTGCAAGAACAGTTAGAAACAAGTTTAAAAACTATTTTTGAATTATTAGCAGTTTTATACGATGCAACTGATATAAAAATGACTTATTCTGGCTTATTAAGCGATGTAGAAGACGCTAAAATAAATGCAATAGAGTTTTTAGATAATTTACTTAAAAGCCAATTAAAATTTAAGTTAATTCCAATATTAGAACATTATGTTTTAGGAAATATTGGAGCACAATCTCCATTAAAATTAAAAGTATTAAATGAAAAAGCTTGCCTAACATTATTAGTAAAAAGTAGAGGTAAACGCATAAAACTAGAAGTATTATACTTAATTAATATTTTAAACGATAAAAGCTATAAAGGATTAGTTAAGTCTATGCGAAAGCATCCTAACGCCGAAGTAAAATTCTTTACTTTTGAAACCTTAAACAAGCTAAATGGCTTTAAAAATTAATTTTCATTACAGCTTTAATCCTCTTCATCTTTATAGTTTTCATCTAAAGCATCAATATCATTTTCGTTATTTTTTGTAATTAACGCATCAATTTTGCTTGCTAAGTACATGTGTGCACCTGCAGAGTTTTTATTTAAAACATTAGACATTAAACAAACAATATATTTAGTTCCGTTTGGATGTTCTACTATAATTACAGAGTTCATGTAATTAAAGACGTTACCAGCATAACTTTTACAATTAGGGTCTTTTTCTCGGTCACATTTATAATAACTTCCAGATTTAAAATACACGGCAGCACTATCTAAACGACTAGATTTAGCATAGCGAATACGACGATCTGTTAAATATAACATGCGCTTCATTTCTAAACTAGACTGTTTATCTACTATTTTACCTTGTTCTAACTTTACCAAATATTTCATTAAACCTTTAGGCGTACCAATACTACCACCTTTTCTGCCAACATATTTTCCAGCAGGTCGTGTAAACATACCACCTAATCTCCAATCATCTTCATTAATACCTAAATCTCTTAGAGGCTCATTTACAACACTATTTGCTAAATTAGTTAAAGAGTCTCGAGGTGTTTCTTTAAAGTAATTTTCCCCTTCTTCTTCGGTTAAATTCACGTAATCTGGCCCATAAGCAGCCATAAGCATAGCTTCGCGGTACATAACGCTTGCAGCGCCATTATTACTTACAGAAACCATGTGGTCTAACCATTCAAATAACGAAAATTTGTCACTAGCGCGAACTTGTCTTTTTGTTAATTTATCATTTTCAATATCATAAATAGGAACAGTATGATGATCTCCTGTTCCCCAATAACGAGATGAAACTTCTATGTCTTTAAGGTACATAATACGGTCTTCGAAAGAGTTAGGGCACACTTTTGCCATTTGAGTGAATACAGCATTTAATACAGCAATTTTTCCCACGCTTCCAGGTTGATACCCTACATTTTCTCTATATGCTGCATATTTTAAAGCCTTAGGGTTGGACATGTCTAGGATAGCAACAGAATAGGCTCCACTGGGGATTAAACGTTTTACGCTTCTTGTAAATTCATCATCTTCAATTAAAAGCTCATTAATACTGTCTTCATTTCGAGAGGTTAAACTTAAATTAATGTCTGCTAGAGTTTTATAGGCGCCGTAAGGAATACGATTATATGGAATACTATCCATTTTCATTTTTTGTATTTGATATAAACGTTTAATTCCTGTACGCTCATAACCATCAATTGGATAAGGAATAAAACCAAAAGATAATAATATACATAGACTAATACTTATATAGAATAACTTTTTCATAACTACAGTGTTTCAGAAAGATTTATTAGTTGGTTTGTTTTAACTTGTGGAGAGATTGAGATTAAATATTCAGAACTTTTTGCTTGTTTGTTTTCCACAAATGGTCGTATTTGAAATAGCCATAACTTATTATTTTTAAACCCAAACTCTACATCGTAAGCCTGTTTACTATCTTTAGCCTCTTTTGCAATTGTATTTCTAATTTTGCTAGCTAACGTTCTAATATCTGTTATATTTTTGCTATTTAAAATAGGAGTATTAAAAGCTGTATTGTGTTTTTTAACACCTCCATAATTTGGTAACCTAATATAGTCAGGTTGTCTTGCAGGAGCTAAAAGTGTATTTGATGTTGAAGTAATTAAACGAGTCTCTGCACTTTGCCCATCTACAGCTCCACCAGCTCCACGACTAAAAGCAACAGTTAAATCATCATCATTTCCTGAATTAATACCTTTGGTAATCATAACTCCAGAATAATCAACATCCACACTTGGGATTATTAAAATTGAAGGAAATACATTTTCAGGATTACTTAAATATTTCTGTCTCCATTTAAAACTACGTTCTGTATACGCAGAAGCCCAAACTCGTTTTATAC
>NZ_JBSHNS010000172.1:0-9762 GCF_053601635.1 Pontimicrobium sp. MEBiC01747 | reverse complement strand
TCTAAAAATTTAGAGTCTAAGATTATTTCAGAAGCATTATTGTTATTAATTTTATAAGTGGCAGTTCCTTTAATTTGTTTTGTTTCAAAATCAACTTCAATATTTAGGTCTAAATGATTTGTGCTAGCTTCATTAGGCTTGGCATAGGAGTGAGAGTCTTCAACATATTTTGTTATGGTTGTTTTTTCTGTTTTTTCTTCAGAACAACTGGTTATACATATTAGTATTAAAGATGTTAAAAAGCTTATCTTTTTCATATTATGAATTTTAAGGGAACTAATATATTACATATTCTATAGATAGTATGTAGTCTGTGTGTTTTATTGAGTGGTTTACTTAGTAGTCTTCTCGATATCTTCCCATGTGTCCCAAATGTCTTTTAATAAAATTTTAAACTGTGTAGAGTCTTTACTAATTTCTATTTGGTTAAATAAATCATGCATTTCTCCTCTTAGTGCTGCATACTTATTGGTAACTTCAATCATTTTATCCCATGCTTTGGTATGTTGGTTAAAAGCATTAGAAAATGTTTTGGGACAGGATGTGTAATCTAAGTTGTTTAAGGCTGTAGTATAATTTGTTATGCTTTGGCTTAATGGCACTTGTTTACACTCAATATTTCTTAATTTACCTAATGAATCATCTAATTTTAGAATATTGTTTATACATTCTTTTTTAGTTATTAAAGGTGTAGCATTAGCTTTTTTTTCTTGTTTACAAGAGGTAAAAAGAAGTATCATTAACAATAATAGTATTTGATATTGATGTGACATCTTTTCAAATTTAATTATTTAATCCTATAAATTGGGTATTGTAAGTGTATTTTTTCGTAATTATTACTTTGTTTATGTAGCCAATCTAGTTGAGCATACCAGTTTTTAGCAAAACTATCATCAGATTGTTTTTTAGCTTCAAATTCTTGTTGTAACTGCTGGTTACTATCTAGTAGTGTTTTTGCTTTGTCTTCCCATACATAAGGAGAAAACCCTTCTTTTTGTTGTAATATCGTGTCGAAAAAATTCCAATTAAAAAAAGAGTCTGGAGCTTGAGGTTCTAACGTTTCTATAAGGTAACGTACACCATTTTGATTGGTGTTTACAATGTAATCTCCTGCTTTAAAAGTTATAGGTTTTATACTAGATTTTACATTGGTATTGTAATGAAGGTAATGTCCCTCGTATGGTGTAGTTCTACTTTTGTAAGTGTCTATTTTATAGTTTTCTACTGTAATTGTAGAATCGTTTTTTAACTGCTTTAGTTTAATATTATTCAGTTTTAATAAAGTAATAATATTATGCCAGCCTTGAGGGATTACATAGGCTTTGGGTATTGTTACTGAGTCTTTTGCTTTAAAATAATTACGGTACTGTACTTTTTTTGTAAAAGGTTTAGAGGTATCAAATTTTAGGCGTTGTGCATTAGTAATTTCACTTGCAATCATGCGGCCTTCAAAGCCTTTAAAATTTAAGGTAGAGGTTTTACTAGTATCTACTGTCCAATTTAATGAATAATTAGAGCCTGTTTTATAATTGTTGTAACTATTAGCTCTTAATTTAGAAATAAGTTTGCCATCATTTTCTGTAATGGCGATCATATTTTTCATTAGCTCGTATGTGCCTTCTACGCGTTGTTTATATGGTTTTAACATGTGTGTTTCTACCATCATCCCTAAAGTGTTAAATAGCGTGGTGTAACCTGTAGAGTATCTTGGATAATCCATAAATTGAGAAAACCCTTTTTCTGGTACAGTATTGAAAACGTTTACATAGGGTGTAATATCCCAAGATGCCTCCGAAAGCTTTTCTTCAAGATTAGGCATCATTTTAGTGTGCAAATAATTGCCAAGTGCTCCTCCTAATTTATTATGCTGAGTAAATAAATGGGTTAGAGTATATTGGTAATCTGCACCATTGCTTACATGGTTGTCTATAAAAACATCTGGTTTTACCAGGTGGAAAATTTTTGCAAAGGTTCTGGCGTTTTTAGTATCCGATTTTATAAAATCTCTATTTAAATCGTAATTACGTGCATTTCCTCTAAAACCGTAAGCTTTAGGACCATTTTGGTTAGTTCTAGAACCGGTATTTCTATTTAAACTTCCTCCAACATTATAAATAGGTATGGTAACCAATACTGTGCTTTTTGGCATTTCTATTTTACCTTGTACAATAGCTCTGTAAAGTAACATTGTTGCATCTATCCCGTCGCTTTCACCTGGATGAATTCCATTATTAATAAGCATAACACGTTTGTTATCTCTAGGGCTTGAGAAATTAAAATTAGGATCGGGATTTAAAGTAACAATATGTAATGGTTTACCAGAATCGGTTTCTCCAATAGCTTTAATTGTAATTTCTGGATATACTTGAGCTAAATTTTCATAAAAGCTAATGGTTTCTTCGTAAGTAGCAGTCTCAGTTCCTTGTGACGTTTCAAACGGTGTTGTGAAATCGAAACTTAAGTCTTTTTTTTCTGTATTACAGGCACTTATTAATAAGAATAGAACGAATATTTTTTTCATTAGTAAAGATGTTTAGCTAGTATGTATGCAACAAATATAACAATTACCGCTTTGTGTATCTCTTAATTAAATGTACTTTTGCAGCTTCAAAAAACAAACCTATGACTGCATTTTTTAGAAAACAGACAGCAAATGCTAAGAATGATATTTTAAGTGGACTTACTGTAGCTTTAGCTTTAGTTCCAGAAGCAGTAGCTTTTGCTTTTGTTGCGGGAGTAGACCCTTTAGTGGGGTTATACGCTGCATTTATGATTGGTATAATTACCTCTGTTTTTGGTGGTAGGCCAGGGATGATTAGTGGAGCAACTGGGGCTTTAGCAGTTGTAATGGTTACTTTGGTCGCTAAGGGTAATGCTATGGGAGCAGATGGAGAGCAGTTAGGGCTGTATTATTTATTTGCTACTGTTATTTTAATGGGAATAATACAAATGCTAGCTGGTGTATTTAAGTTAGGTAAGTTTGTACGTTTAATACCACACCCTGTAATGATGGGTTTTGTAAATGGTTTAGCTATTGTTATTTTCTTGTCTCAGCTTGGTATGTTTAAAGAAACTGTTGGAGGAGAGAAAGTTTGGATGCAAGGGACACCGTTATTTATTATGATTGGTTTAGTTCTATTAACTATGGGTATTATGTTTGGGCTACCTAAACTAACTAAAAAACTACCAGAAGCATTAGTCGCAATATTAGTAGTTTCTGCTATTGTAATTTTTGGAAACTTAGATGTTGCTACTGTAGGAAGTTTTATAAGAGATGGTGGAGGAGAAGGTCTAAAAGGTGGTTTACCAAGTTTTCAATGGGATATATTTAGCAAAGTGCCTTTTAATTGGGAGACTTTAAAGTTTATTGGGCCTTACGCTTTAATTTTAGCAGCGATTGGTTTAATAGAATCTTTAATGACTTTAAACTTAGTTGACGAAATAACAGAAACTAGAGGAAACTCCAATAGAGAGTGTTTAGCACAAGGTGGTGCAAATATTATTACTGGTCTTTTTGGAGGTATGGGCGGTTGTGCCATGATTGGACAATCTTTAATAAATATTAAAGGAGGTGGACGCGGAAGATTATCTGGTATTGTTGCTGCATTAGCGCTATTAGTATTTATATTGTTTGCTTCGGGATTAATAGAACAAGTGCCAATTGCCGCATTAGTAGGGGTTATGTTTATGGTTGTTATAGGAACATTTGCATGGAGTAGTTTTAGAATTTTAAATAAAATACCAGTAAGTGATGTTATTGTATTAATAGCAGTGTCTTTATTAACTGTAATTTTCGATTTAGCAATAGCAGTAATCGCAGGTGTTATTATTAGTGCTTTGGTGTTTTCTTGGGAAAATGCAAAACGTATTCGTGCTAGAAAGCGCATTAAAGAAGATGGAACAAAGGTTTATGAAATATGGGGACCTTTATTTTTTGGTAGTATTATAGCATTCAATGAAAAATTTGATGTAAAAAACGATCCTGATCATGTAGAAATAGATTTTGTAGAATCTAGAATAAGTGATCATTCGGCTTTAGAAGCTATTTTTAATTTAGTTGAGAAATATGAAGCTGAAGGAAAAACAATTAAATTAAAACATTTAAGCGAAGATTGTAAGGCATTATTATATAAGTCTAGTCCTAAATTTAGAGAGGTAATAGTAGAAGCCATAGATGACCCTCGTTATCATTTAGCTGCAGATCCAGAAAAATTTACTAAGCCTTTATCAGAATATAATTTATAATATTTTGTTCATTTTTAATATCTATTAACCGATAAAAGTCAATTTTTAACGATAAACAGTCGTTTTCTGAAGTTTTTTTACTAGATTACAATAGTAAAGTATTACAGATGAAGTATTTTTTTTATGGACTGTTGTTTCTTACCTGTACATACACTCCAGTTTTTGCTCAAGAAGGTTTAACATTAAAAGAAGAGGACTCTCTCTATGATGTAGTTTACAATGCTTTTGAGTTAAACGATAAAAGTCAGTATGGAGAGTCTATTAATGTTGTAGAAAACCTCTTAAAGCTTTTAAAAGTTAAAAAGAACAATTATTTAGTAGCAGAAGCATATAACTCTTTAAGCTATTCTTACGCAGAATTAAAAAACAAAGAAAAAGCGTTTTATTATGCTTTTAAATCTAAAGACTTATACTTAAAACTTCAAGACACAACTAGTATTATTATAGGCTATAATAATATAGGTGTTACATATAGAGATTTTGAAATGCTAGAGGAGTCTAATAAAGCCTTTACAGAAGCAAAAGAATATGCCAAAGACTATAAAGAAAAATATGCAATGGCATATCCTAATTATAATCTAGGGTATAACTTAATGGAATACTCTAAGGATTATCCTAAAGCATTACAATACTTAAAGACTGCCCTTAAATGTTTAAATAAAAGTAATAATAAGAGTCAAAAGCGTATTCATGGAGATATCTGGTTGTGTTTAGGTGTTGTTTATTACAAAATGAAAGATTACAAATCTTCTAAAATATATTTTAATAAAGCAATAGAGCTTTGTAAAGAAAAGGGATACTTAAAATTATTAGAAGCAATATATGAGTATAAAATAGGCTTTTTAAAAGAGGAAAAAAAACACGAAGAAGTAACAAAAATGTATGAAAAATATGTTGAGGTTAAGGATTCCATTTATAAAATAGAAAACATAGCTTTGGCTAGAAATATAGAAGCAAAATTCAAGGTAAAAGAGAGCGAAGAGAAACTAAGTTTTATAGAAAAAGAAAAATTAATTCAAGAGCAATCGTTAGAAAAATCGAATAGATTTAATATTCTATTAGGGGTTTTAAGTGGATTATTATTTATAACACTGTATTGGGGCTATAAAAAAAATAGAGCACTAAAGGAAGCTAGAGATAAAGCAGAAAAATTGTCGAAAGTAAAAAGTGATTTCTACTCAGAAATTAGTCACGAACTAAGGACACCGCTGTATGCTGTAATAGAATTATCTGGTTTATTATTAAAAGAAAATGTAAGTGCAAAACATAAAGAGTATTTAGAATCTTTAAAGTTTTCAGGCAACCATTTAATGTCTTTAATAAACAATGTCTTACAAATAAATAAAGCTGAGTCTGGCAAAATGAAAATTCAATTATTAGATTTTCAATTAAAAAACTTAGTATATAATATAATAGACAGTTTAGAATACGCCCTTAGAAATAGTAATAATAGAATTCACTTAGATTATGATGATACTATACCAATAACTTTAGTGGGGGATTCTTTAAAGCTATCACAAGTATTTATTAATTTAATATCTAACGCTATTAAGTTTACTCAAAATGGAGATATTAATATTAACATAAAAAAGGAAAAAGAAACAGAAGATACCATCAATATAGATTTTAGTATAGCAGATACAGGACAAGGTATCGCTAAAGAAAAACAAATAAAAATTTTTGAAGACTATTATCAAGATGAAACAAAAACCGAAAATGTATATAATGGAACGGGACTAGGGCTTTCTATTGTAAAACGAATTTTAACAGTCATGGACAGTTCTATAGACATTGAAAGTGAAGTAGGGAAAGGAACAACATTAAGTTTTAATATAGCCTTCAAAAAAAGTGATAAATCAAATGAGTTAACCGCATCGTATACTAACCAATTAGAACGTATAGGTAAAAAATATATTTTAGTCGTAGACGATAACAAAATAAATCAATTAGTAACAAAAAAAGTTTTAGAATCTTTAGAAATAGAGAGTAAAGTAGTAGATTCTGGCGAGCGTGCTATAGAAGCTGTAAAAAAAGAAAAATTTGATTGCATTTTAATGGATTTGCATATGCCACAATTGGATGGATATGAAACCACGAAATTAATACGAGAATTTAATACAGAAATACCTATAATAGCATTAACAGCAGCTACTACAGACGAGGTAGAAATGAAAATTAAAAAATACGACATTAATGATTATATCTTAAAACCCTTTGTAACAACAGAATTTGTTGAAGTTTTAAATAAAGTAATTCATTCTTAATTCTTAAAAAAGTAGCACAAACCTTTTAATACCTAACCATTAATTTAGTAGCTAAAAAATAAGACTATTTTATACGTACACTTTTAGGGACTAATTTAGTATAATCTCCATTATTTCTAATAACATCTCTAACAATAGAAGACGCTATGTAAGATGTTTTTGCTGCAGTTAATAAAAATACAGTTTCAATAGGAGCAAGGTCTCTATTAGTATGCGCTATGGCTTTTTCAAACTCAAAATCGGCAGGGTTTCGTAAACCTCTTAAAATAAAATCGACACCAATATCTTTACAGAAATCTACAGTTAAGCCTTTGTAACTAACTACTTTTATTCTAGGCTCATCCTTAAAAGCCTCTCTAATAAACTCCATGCGTTCCTCTAAAGAAAACATGTATTTTTTTGAAGCGTTAACACCTATAGCAACAATAACTTCATCAAATAAGGTTACACCACGTTCAATAATATCGTAATGTCCTAAAGTAATAGGATCGAAAGATCCAGGAAATATGGCACGCTTCATAATAAAGGTTTATAATGGATTACAAAGTTATCATTTTTTAAAGAAAACCAATGTAGGTATTTTTAAAGTATTATTTAAGAGCCTCTTCTATAGCATTACTAAATAAATCTGTCATAGAAATACCAGCAGCTTTGGCTTGCTGAGGTAAAATACTCTCTTTAGTAAGCCCAGGAACGGTATTCATTTCTAATAAATGTGGCTCTCCATCTTTAAAAATAAATTCGCTACGCGAAAAGCCAGTCATTTTTAATACCTCATATACTTTTTTAGCAACAAGGTTTACTTTCTCTTCTTGCGCTTTAGTTAATCTAGCAGGAGTTATTTCTTGAGATTTACCTAAGTATTTAGCCTCATAGTCAAAAAAATCATTATCGCTTACAATTTCTGTAATAGGTAAAACTTTTGTTTCCCCTTTATAAGTTATAACTCCAACAGAGACTTCGGTACCATCTAAAAAAGATTCTATAATAATTTCATCATCTTCTTTAAAAGCTACAGCAATAGCATTTTTTAAATCATCTTTTTTATGCACTTTAGTTACACCAAAACTACTTCCGGCTTTATTGGCTTTAACAAAGCAAGGTAAGCCAACTTTAGCTATAATTTCTGCTTCATTAATAGTATCCCCTAAGTTAAGGAAGTAGCTTTCTGCAGTTAAAATATTATAAGGCTTTAGTGCGCTTAAGCAATCACGCTTATTAAACGTTAAAGCCGCTTGGTACATAGTACAACTTGTTTGTGGTAAATTAATAAGCTTAAAATAAGCCTGCATAAAACCATCTTCTCCAGGTGAACCATGTATAGCATTAAAAACGCAATCGAAATTAATTTTTGAGTTGTTTATAGTAACAGAAAAATCGTTTTTATCTATAGGATATTCATCATTATTATCATCTACATAAACCCATTTGTCTTTAAAAATATGAACACGATACCCTTTATATTTAGTTCTGTCTAAAACCTCATACACTACATTTCCACTTTTTAAAGAAATTTGATATTCGCTAGAATACCCACCCATTATAATAGCAATGTTTTTCATTATTACAACTTCCGTGTAAACGGACCTTTATTTTAATTAAACTTCTGTAAATAAAATCTAATACACAATATCTATTCGTATAATTAGTTTAGCTAAAATATCATTTATTTATACTAAAAGAAAAACCTTTTTGTTTTTATATATTTGCCTTGCAAACATTAACTCCAATTTGTTGAATGAGTATTATTAAATTTCTTACCAGTAAAGTTTTTTTTAAACAAATAGCACTAGCATTAGTTGCTATTGTTGTATTATGTTTTATCATTCTAAAATGGTTAAATGTAACAACCAATCATGGCGATTTTGAAACCGTACCAAACTTAAAAGGAAAATCTATAGAAGTTGTTAAGGTGGAGTTAGAAGATAATAATCTTGTGATGGAAATACAAGACTCGGCTAATTATAACCCTAACTACCCTAAATTTTCTGTAATAGACCAAGACCCTATTGCAGGTAAAGAAGTTAAAGAGAACCGTAAAATATACATTACATTAAACCCTTCTGGTTATAGAAAAATAAAAGTGCCTTATTTAGTAGGAAGAACGTACAGACAAGCCAAACCTACATTAGAGTCGTTAGGCTTTAAAATAGGTAAAAAAACGTATGTAGATTATTTAGGGGAAGATGAAGTTGTAAAAATGACTTACAAAGGAAAAGCAATTAAAAGAGGAGATGAGTTGCCAAAAACGGCAACAATAGATGTTGTATTGGGGAACGGAAATCGTTCGTAACTAAATAACAACAGTAATATAGCAGACTTTATATGGACGATTATACGCCAAAACAGCAAAATGAAGATGGACTTTACGAGCATTATGCTTTTGAAGTAGATAAAGGGCAAACACCATTGCGTATAGATAAATACTTAATGAATTTTATAGAAAATGCTACTAGAAATAAAGTGCAGGCAGCTGCAAAAGAGGGCAATATCTATGTAAATGGAGCAATAGTAAAATCTAATTATAAGGTTAAACCTTTAGATAAAATAAAAGTACTTTTCGAGCACCCACCTTTCGAGAATTTATTGGTTGGAGAAAATATGCCTTTAGATATTGTTTACGAAGACGATGTGCTGTTAGTAGTAAACAAACCCGCAGGAATTGTAGTGCATCCAGGACATGGAAACTATTCTGGAACCCTAATAAATGGTTTAATATACCACTTCGATAACTTACCAAAAAACTCTAGCGATAGACCAGGACTAGTACATAGAATAGATAAAGACACAAGTGGACTGTTAGTTGTTGCAAAAACAGAACAAGCCATGGCACATTTATCTAAACAGTTTAAAGATAAAACTAGTGAGCGAGAATATGTAGCCATTGTATGGGGGAATGTAGAAGAAGATGAAGGAACAATAGAAGGAAATATAGGTCGCCACCCTAAAAACAGATTGCAAAATACAGTTTACTTTGGTGATGAAGCCGATAAAGGAAAACCAGCAGTAACACATTACAAGGTATTAGAACGCCTTACCTATGTAACCTTAGTGTCCTGTAAATTAGAAACAGGACGTACGCACCAAATACGTGTACACATGAAGCATATAGGTCACACCCTTTTTAACGATGAACGTTATGGAGGAGAACGTATATTAAAAGGGACAACGTTTACAAAATACAAACAATTTGTAGAAAACTGTTTTAAAGCACTACCAAGACAAGCGCTACATGCAAAAACATTAGGGTTTG
>NZ_JBSHNS010000171.1:0-44604 GCF_053601635.1 Pontimicrobium sp. MEBiC01747 | reverse complement strand
CAATTGGGTCTTTCCAAGACACACAGGAGATTTTTCTATGTTTAGAATTTATGCAGACGAAAACAATCGTCCAGCAAAATACTCCAAAACCAATAAACCTTACAAACCAAAACACTACTTACCAGTCTCTTTAGATGGTATAGAAGAAGGTGATTTTACTTTAGTATTTGGGTTTCCTGGTAGAACAAACGAATACCTCCCTGCTGTTGCAATAGAACACATAACCAAAGAGTTTAATCCAAGTAATATTGCCATTCGTGAAGCGGCATTAAAAGTCATTGATGCTAAAATGAAAACTAGCGATGCAGTAAGAATTAAGTACGCTTCTAAACAAGCTAGAATTGCAAATGCATGGAAAAAATGGATAGGAGAAAATCTAGGTATTGAAAAAAGTAATGCTGTTGCCAAAAGAAAAGCATTTGAAGCAGAGTACACAAAAGCACTAAAAACAAAAGGCTTAGAATCTAAATACGGTAATATATTACCAGAATTTGATAAATTATATAAAGATTTTGCCGATATAAATATTAAAAGAAGAAACTTTATAGAGGTCTTTTTAGTGACAAATGAGTTAATGCAAATGACGTTTAGAGCCTTCCAAATGGAAATGGCGACTAATGCAAATATTCAAAATTTTGAAAATGCTAAGGCTTCTTTAATTTCAAGATTAAAAGGTATTCATAAAAATTATGATGTACAGGTAGATAGAGAGGTATATAAAGCAGTAATGCCTTTTTACACAAATACTGTAGATGCCTCTATTTATGAAAATACTGCATTTACTAACTTAGAATCTGCATTAAAATTATTAGAAGGTAAACCTAAAGACGTTTTAAAACGCCTTAATAAAGATGCAGCTTATAAATATGCAAAACCTTTAATGGAAGCATTTATGAACAAAATAGATGCAGAGTTTCAACAGAAAAATGCACCCATCACTGCACTTCAAAAACAATATATGAAAGCCTTAATGGAAGCTTTACCAGATGCACGTTATTTTCCAGATGCTAACAGTACATTACGTGTTACTTACGGGCAAGTTAAAGGCTATTCGCCAAGAGATGCTGTGTACTACCAACCTGTAAGCTACTTAGATGGTATTATGGAAAAGTACATTGCTGGCGATTATGAATTTGATGTTCCTGCTAAATTACGTGATTTATATGCCACTAAAGACTATGGCCAATATGCAGATGCTAACGGAAAAGTACCAGTATGTTTTATAGGAACAAACCATACTACAGGTGGAAACTCTGGAAGCCCAGCTATTGATGCTGAAGGAAATTTAATAGGTTTAAATTTCGATCGTGTATGGGAAGGTACTATGAGCGATATGAATTACGACCCAGAGATTTGCCGAAACATTATGGTAGATTTGCGTTACGTACTATTCATTATAGACAAATACGCTGGAGCTACACATTTAATTGATGAAATGAAATTAGTACACCCTAAGAAAAAATAGTATCGTTCCTTCGCAGGCAGGAATCTCATTAAGTATTATTACAATATTTTTATATTTAAAAGAAGCCTTTATGAACAGTAAAGGTTTTTCTTTGTAATTTAACTTACTTAGGGTTTTTAACAACTCTATAACCGTTTTCTTCTGATTCATATTCTCCAAATTCATCTAGATTTACATAGCCTTCAAATTCGTTGGAGTAATTACCTAAATGTTTTAGCCTTAGTTTAGTTTTAAAATTCCCTGAATACTTATATACTGAAGATACGCAGATATTATTTGGTTTTAAAATATGAGTGTAAATCCCTGTTCCGCAAAAATAGCTCCATTGCTTTTCTACTGGCTTCCACTCTCCTTTTCTATTTTTAGCTTCTAAATGAAGATATAGAATACTTCCTAGACCTACAGCATAATTTTTATACGATGAGTTATAAATAAAAATAGGGTGCGATTTACTATCTGAGTCTCTTTCTGAATACTTATATATAACTTGAGTAGTGTCTACTATAATTTTTAAACCTTCCTTTTCAGACCTATTCACATTAAAAGCTAATGCACTAGATTCTGCATGATGGGTATTATATTTAATTTCTGGGATTAATGGCCCTATGTAGCCTACAGTATATTTAACTCTAGTTAAAGTATGATTTTCATTTCCTAAATTAACCGTACTATATACTTTCTTTATTTGTGGTAAAGACTCATAAAATATTCTTTCCTGAGACTCTTGAACAGAAGTCGTAAATACAACTAAAAAAACAATTAAAATGATAGACCCAATATTTAAAAAGCTGAAATTTTTCATGATAGAGAATCATCAAAAAGCATTCCAGTAATTTTTAAACAATTTCTAAACGTTGTAGCAACTCTTGCTTATAAGTTCTACCTATAGGCAATCTATTTGTTTGTATATATAATTCGTTTCCTGCTATTTTGTCTACACACTTACTATTAATAATGTACGACTTATGTATTTGTATAAATTCTTGTTCTGGCAGTTTCTCTTTCCAATTTTTAAGCGAATCGATATACGATAGTTTTTGTGTTTTAGTAACAACAGTAATATAGTTTCTATCAGACTCTAAATATAGAATATCCTGTAATACAATTTTATATAAGGTTTTATCTACATTTAAAAAAATGGCTTCTTTTTTTTCTGTAGTAGAACGCTCTGGTTTTATAATTCTTTCTTTTACTTTATTAACTCCTTTAATAAATCTATCAAAAGAAAATGGTTTTACTAAATAATCTACAATAGTATCCAATTCAAAACTAGATACCGCATAATCAGGATATGCCGTTGTCATTATTATAGCTGGTGGGTTTTTAATTGTTTTTATAAAATCTATTCCAGTTATATCGGGTAGGTTAATATCTAAAAACACAAAATCAACTGTTTCTATATTTAAAAAAGCATTAGCTTCTATTGCTGCCTTAAAAACACCTTTTAATTCTACATTAGGTAGTTTACTCAAATAGTTTTTTAAAATATTCTGAGCAGGAATTTCATCTTCTATTATTATACAAGTCATAGATTTTCTTATAAATTTTGAGATCAAAAAATACTTAATTCAATATGTAAACTTAAAACTCTAAATTACTTCTCGATACAATTTTCTATAGAAAATTACTCGAAGTGACTTATTCTATTTTAAATTCAGTTTTAAGGTGACTACAAATTGTTCTCCTTTAACAATAGTAAACTCATACCTACTATTATACATTAATTGCAATCGCTTTTCTAAGTTTTGCAATCCAATATTAAAGTCTTCGGTTGTAACACTATCTTTTTTATAATCGTTAGAGCAAGTACAAACTAAAACAGCATCTTGTTCTTTAATAGAAATAGAAATATCACTATTTAAAGTACTATGCTTAAAAGCATTTTCAATAATAGTAATGAGTAATAAAGGCGCAATAACGTTATGTTTAGATTCTATTTCGGTTGCATAAAAAATCTGTTTTACACCTTCGGTTCGTAATTTCTGAAACTTGATATAATTATCTAGAAACTGAAGTTCTTTTTCTAACGAAATAGTTTCGGCATTACTTTCGTACAATACGTGTTTTAAATTATCCGATAGCATTAAAATAAGATCAGGCACCTCGTTTGGTTTTTCTATGGCATACGAGTAAATGGTATTTAAATTATTAAATAAAACATGCGGATTTATTTGAGATTTTAAAAACTTAAGCTCCATTTCGGTATGTTCTTTCTTAATACGTTCTACTTCTTCTTGCTTATCTATAAAGCGGTACAATACCCAAACAAAAGAGAAAAATATTAAAGGCACCAATGTTTGCCATAAGTAATCACTTAAACACTTCATGATAGAACAACCACATTGCGCAAAAACATTACAATACAATTGTGTTGCAAAAAAAGAAATAGCAGCAAATACAAATATATAAAGAGCATAGAGACGCTTCTTAACAAAAAATGGTAGTAACACCAAGTTATTTACATACACAATAACTACTAAAATAGATGCATATTGCAAAAACGGATTTTCTCTCCAGTAATATTTAGAAAACAGAAACAAAGACACAATAACAAAAAGTGCCCAAAACAAAAGGTGCACCAAAATTTGTGAAGTATGTTTTTTAAAAAAAGTCATATTATAAAACCCGAAAATAGCAAGAAGTACTTAAACCTTCAAAATTAATGTATAAAACCACTAGTTAAGTATACAAACAGCATATAAAATAAAAACGCCATCAAATATTACATTAATAATAACGAAATATTAAAAAAACTTATATTTGCACAGAATTTAGAATTCATTTTATGAGCAAATTAGTAGTAGTTGGTACAGTAGCGTTTGATGCTATTGAAACCCCTTTTGGCAAAACAGATAAAATACTTGGTGGTGCAGCCACTTATATTGGTTTATCTGCATCTAATTTTAATGTAGATGCAGCATTAGTTTCTGTTGTAGGTGGAGATTTCCCACAAGAGCATTTAGACCTTTTAACAAATAAAAACTTAGATATTTCTGGAGTAGAAATTGTAAAAGAAGGAAAAACCTTTTTTTGGAGTGGTAAATACCATAACGATATGAACTCTCGCGATACATTAGTTACAGAACTTAATGTATTAGAACACTTTAACCCAGTAGTTCCAGATAGCTATAAAGATGCAGAGATAGTAATGCTAGGAAACTTACACCCAATAGTACAGCAAGGTGTATTAGACCAAATGAATACAAAGCCAAAATTAGCAATTTTGGATACTATGAATTTTTGGATGGATATTGCATTAGACGATTTATTAAATGTTATTAAAAACGTAGATGTAATTACTATAAACGATGAAGAAGCTAGACAATTAACTGGAGAATATTCTTTAGTAGTGGCTGCACGTAAAATTCATACTATGGGACCTAAGTATGTTGTGATTAAAAAAGGAGAACATGGTGCTTTATTATTTCATGATGATAATGTATTCTATGCACCAGCCTTACCTTTAGAAGAGGTATTTGATCCTACGGGAGCTGGCGACACTTTTGCAGGAGGTTTTGCAGGTTATATTGCAAAAACAGGAGACATCTCTTTTGAAAACATGAAAAATGCAGTAATCTATGGCTCAACATTAGCATCCTTTTGCGTTGAAAAATTTGGAACAGAGCGTATGGAAAGCTTAACTAAAGACGAAGTTTATAAACGTCTACAACAATTTAAGGATTTAACACAATTCGATATTAAATTAACATAAACTAACGCGCTCAAAATTTGAGCGCGTTTTTTATTAAATATATATTTGCCTTTTCTGTAAAACAGAATTAATAAAAATACAACGACTACAACAACTAAACAATGAGTGACATTTTAAAGCATGAGTGCGGTATTGCAATGGTTAGACTACTAAAGCCATTAGAATTCTATAAAGAAAAATACGGAAGCGCTTTTTATGGGGTAAACAAAATGTATCTATTAATGGAAAAACAGCACAATCGAGGACAAGATGGAGCTGGTTTTGCAAGTATAAAATTAGATACAAAACCAGGAGAACGTTATATAAGTAGAGTTCGTTCTATACAACAACAACCAATACAAGACATTTTTGCTCAAATTAACGAGCGAATAAATAAAGAGCTTACAGATCACCCAGAATATAATGATGATGTAGCGTTACAAAAAAAGAACATTCCGTACATAGGAGAGGTTTTTTTAGGTCACGTACGTTATGGAACTTTTGGAAAAAATAGTGTAGAAAGTGTACATCCATTTTTAAGACAAAATAATTGGATGCACAGAAACCTTATTATGGCAGGAAACTTTAACATGACCAATGTTAAAGAGCTATTTAAAAACTTAATAGATTTAGGACAACACCCAAAAGAGTATACCGACACCATTACTATAATGGAAAAAATTGGTCACTTCTTAGACGATTCTGTAAGTAAAATCTATAAAAAACTAAAAAAAGAAGGTTACAATAAAAACGAATGCTCTCCATTAATTGCAGAACGTTTAAATGTTGCTAAAATATTAAAGCGTGCCGCTAAAAACTGGGATGGTGGTTATGCAATGGCTGGTTTACTGGGACATGGTGATTCTTTTGTACTACGTGATCCAGCAGGAATTCGCCCAGCTTATTATTATAAAGATGATGAAGTAGTTGTAATTGCATCAGAACGCCCCGTAATACAAACGGTTTTTAATGTAGAATTTAATGATGTTAAAGAACTAGATCCAGGCCATGCGATCATAACAAAAAAATCTGGAGAAGTCTCTATTAAGAAAATACTAGAACCTTTAGAGCGTAAAGCCTGTTCTTTTGAACGTATTTATTTTTCTCGTGGAAGTGATGCAGAAATTTACCAAGAACGAAAAGAACTAGGGAAATTATTAATGCCACAAGTTTTAAAATCTATTAATAACGATACTAAAAACACTGTTTTTTCATACATACCTAATACAGCCGAAACATCTTTCTTTGGAATGATAGAAACTGTAGAAGCTCACCTTAATGAGAAAAAAACACAAGCCATTTTAGATGGTAAAGGAGGCTTGAGTGCCGAAACCGTTATTGATATTTTATCTGAAAGACCACGTATTGAAAAAATAGCCATTAAAGATGCTAAACTAAGAACTTTTATTACAGAAGATAGCAGTCGTGACGATTTAGTTGCCCACGTATACGATGTTACCTACGGCGTTATTAAACCTACAGACAATTTAGTAATAATAGACGATAGTATTGTTCGTGGCACCACGCTTAAAAAGAGTATTATTAAAATGATGGATAGACTACACCCTAAAAAAATTGTAGTTGTCTCCTCTGCTCCGCAAATTCGTTATCCAGATTGCTATGGTATAGATATGGCTAACTTAGAAACTTTAGTCGCCTTCAATGCGGCATTAGCATTATTAAAAGATAATAATAAATATAACCTTGTTGAAGAAGTCTATAAAAAGTGTAAAGCACAGATAGATTTAGAAGACAAAGATGTTAAAAACTTTGTAAAAGAGATTTACGACCAATTTACACCAGAACAAATTTCTAAAAAAATTGCTGTATTATTAAGCGATGAAACGGTTAATGCAGAAGTAGATATTATTTTCCAACCTGTAGAAAACCTACATAAAGCTTGTCCAGATAATTTAGGAGACTGGTACTTTACAGGAGATTACCCTACTGTTGGAGGTAATAGAGTTGTAAACAGAGCTTTTATAAATTTTTACGAAGGCAACAAAGAAAGAGCCTATTAAAAATTAAACAATAACATATAGTACTTATAATAATTAAAAAGCTGAATTAATCAATTCAGCTTTTTTTATACCTCACTAAAAAACAACACTATACATAGTATTATATTTTACTATTAAAAATAGTCAAGTATTTTAACCTTATTTAAACAATAAATGTAGCGCTTTAAAGTTATAATAGTATACCATTACATAAGTAGGTTAAGTCATGGTAGATTTGGGACAAAAAAGATGAACGAGAGTTCATCTTTTTTATTTTCAACTTATACTCTAATAGCATCACTAAAAGGCTTTTAAGAGCACTTAAATACATTTAATCGATTTTTAAAACCTTTAATCTAAAAAAAGGCGCAACTCACCTAACTCTTGATTATATTTGAACTTACCATAACATAAGTAGGTTAAGTTCATGGTAGATTTGGGGCAAAAAAGCTGGACTCTCGTCCAGCTTTTTTATTTAATATAGAACACAAAAAAGCAGGCTTATTTTAAGCCTGCTTTTTTGTATAAAACTGTAATTAAAAATTACTTAGCTTCTGCATAGCGTCTTTCTACTTCATTCCAGTTAATAACATTAAAAAATGCATTAATATAATCTGGTCTTCTGTTTTGGTAATTTAAGTAATAAGCATGTTCCCATACATCTAAACCTAAAATTGGTGTTCCGCCACAAGTTACGCCTGGCATTAATGGATTATCTTGGTTTGGTGTAGAACACACTTCTACCTTTCCTCCTTTATGCACACATAACCATGCCCACCCAGATCCAAACTGTGTTGCTGCAGCTTTACTAAAAGCATCTTTAAAAGCGTCAACAGAACCAAAAGCAGCTTCTATAGCATCTTTTAATTCTCCAGATAAACGTCCTTTTCCTTCAGGATTCATCACTTCCCAAAATAATGAGTGGTTATAGAACCCACCACCATTATTTCTTACTGCTTTGTTATCCATATCTAAATTGGTAAGAATAGCTTCAATAGACTGTCCTTCTAATTCAGTGCCTTCAATAGCAGCATTTAACTTTGTTGTATAACCGTTATGGTGTTTAGAGTGATGTATTTCCATTGTACGTGCATCAATATTTGGTTCTAATGCATCATACGCGTATTTTAATTTTGGTAATTCAAAAGCCATAATAAAAAATTTTATGTTGTTAATTTAAATTTGATCAAATTTACGGATAAAAGAACTCAATAAAAAATAATAAATAGTTATGAAATCATTGATTGTTTTTATCTTGTCTCAAAATTTAAACTCTTATGTCCAAAGACCATTCTTTTAGTGTTTATGACGCTTCTGCTGGAAGCGGAAAAACATTTACACTAGTAAAAGAATATCTTAAAATACTATTTGCTTCAAATAAAAAAGAACAATTCAAACATATTTTAGCAATTACATTTACTAATAAAGCGGTTGGTGAAATGAAAGCTCGTATTCTGGAAATGCTAAAACTGTTTTCTAATACTGCTATTATAGAAACGCCAAATAGTATGTTTAAAGCTATTTGCGAAGAATTACCTATTTCGCCTCAAAAACTACATAACAAGTCTCAAGACGTTCTTAATAGTATCTTACATAATTATGCAGCTTTCGACATTTCTACTATAGATGGATTTAACCACAGACTTATACGAACCTTTGCTCATGATTTAAAACTACCCTTAAATTTTGAAGTAGAATTAGATGTTAATGCCTTACTTAACGAAGCCGTAGACAGCTTGATTGCAAAGGCTGGTAGCGATGAAACCTTAACAAAGGTGCTAATAGATTTTGCTTTAGAAAAAGCCGATGACGATAAAAGTTGGGATGTTTCTAGAGATTTTAACGCTATTGCTTCGCTTTTAATTAATGAAAATGATTTAGACTATGTAAAAACATTAGAAGATAAAACGCTTGAAGATTTTAAAACGTTAAAACAACAACTAATTGAGCAAATAAAAAAAGCAGAGCAAATAGTTATAGACACAGCAGAAGGTGCATTACAGCTTATACAAAATAATGGCTTGGAATTTTCAGATTTTTCTAGGGGGACACTTCCCAATCATTTTAAGAAAGCAAAAGAACTTAACTTTTTTGGGTTATATGCTAATCAATTAGAAAGTAACATTGCTGAAGGCCTAAAAATTTATAACAAAACATTAGATCCTTCTAAAGCAAGTGTAATTGATTCTATATTGCCACAAATAGGCACATATTATCAAGACACTAAATCGGCTGTTTTTCATCTTAAATTTTTAAAAGCTTTTTATAAAAACATAACACCGTTATCTGTTTTAAATGCCATTAATAATGAGTTAAACATTATCAAGGCCGACCAGAATAAAATGCTAATTTCAGAATTTAATAGTATTATTAGCGAAGAAATAAAAGACCAACCTACGCCTTTTATATATGAACGAATGGGAGAGAAATTTCGTCATTATTTTATAGACGAGTTTCAAGATACTTCACAAATGCAGTGGGAAAATTTAATTCCATTGGTAGACAACACCCTTATTGGCGAAAACTTAAAAGGGGAAAAAGGGACCACAATGCTAGTGGGTGACCCTAAGCAAGCAATATACAGATGGCGTGGCGGAAAAGCAGAACAGTTTATAGACTTAAGTAATGGGTTAAGCCCTTTTCATATTACGCCGTATAATGTTAGATTGGAGAGTAATTATAGAAGTTTTAAAAATATCGTTAATTTCAATAACGACTTTTTTAAATATCTATCGTCTGTCTCCTTTAGTGATCTTGATTATGCTAAGCTCTATGAAAATGCAGGTCAAAAATTGTTTATAGAGAATAAAGGCTATGTCGATTTAAATTTTATAGATTTCGACAAAGAAGATAATATTAATAACAAGTATTCTCAACAAGTTCTAGACACCATTAACTCTTGTATAGAAAATGGATACGAACTAAAAGACATCTGCATACTCGTTAGAAAGAAAAAAGAAGGCATTGCCATTGCTGAGTTTTTAAGTAATGAAGGTTTAAAAATAACATCGTCTGAAACGATGCTAATTAATAATGCTCCAGAAGTTCGCTTTATAAATAGTATATTAAACCTATTATTAAACTCAAAAGATAAAGATTCTAAAATCTACGTTTTAGATTATTTAGCAGAGGCATATAACATACAAGACAGACATGAGTATTTCATAAAGCATATTCATTTAGGACTAAACGAGCTATTTGAAAGTTTCAAGCAGTTCGATATTAATATTAACCCCAAAACACTTATACAAGAACCTTTATACGATGTAGCAGAAACTATTGTTAGAGTTTTTAAACTTGTTAAAAGCTCTAATGCTTACATTCAATTTTATTTAGATATCGTTTTAGAGTATTCTCAAAAACATATATCAGATGCTTTAGGCTTTCTAGACTATTTTAATAAAAAGAAAGACAATTTAAGTATTGTATCTCCTCAAAATCAAGATGCAGTACAGATAATGACCATTCATAAATCTAAAGGATTAGAATTCCCTGTAGTTATATTCCCTTATGCTCAATTAGATATTTATAATGAAATAGAGCCTAAAGAATGGTATAAAATAGATAAAGATAAATACAATGGTTTTTCATACACACTACTTAATTATACTAAAGATTTCGAGTTTTATGATAATGAAGGATTGCGCATTCACAAAAAACATCAGGCAGAATTAGAGTTAGATAATTTAAACCTATTATATGTTGCATTAACTAGACCAATAGAACAATTATACATTATAGGTAAAAAAGACATTTCCCAAAAAGGAGTTGTTAATTCAAAAACGTATTCGGGGCTATTAATTAATTTTTTAATACAAACAGGAAAATGGCAAGAGGGGCAATTAAACTATAATTTTGGAAATCCAAAAAGAACACAACAAACTCAAGACAACAGTAATAACACTATTGAGCAAAAAGAATTTATTACAACGGCTAAAAAGGACCATAATATAAAAGTAATTTCAAACTCTGGATACCTATGGGATACAGAACAACAAAATGCGATAGAAAAAGGAAATCTTATTCACGATATTATGGCACATATAAACACAAAAGAAGATATTGATTTTGTAATTAATGATTTTATTAACTCAGGAACTATTAATACTGAACAAGCTGAAGCTCTTAAAATTACTATACTACAGATAGTAGAACATCCAAAACTTAAAAATTACTTTAACGAAACCCATACTATATATAATGAACGCGATATTATTACTAAATCTGGAAACATTTTAAGGCCAGATCGTTTAGTAATAAATAATAAAAACCAAGCAGTTATAATAGATTATAAAACTGGTTTACATAACCCAAAATACCAACATCAATTACAAGACTATCAAGATGTTTTAGAAGATATGAATATAGCAGTCCTAGACAAAGTGTTAATTTATATAAATGAAGACATTAAAATACTTAACTATTAGTTACCCCTATTTAAAAGAATAAAAAAGAAGTTAGTTTCCATAACTAACACAAAAAACATATTAAATTTGCAATAAAAATAACACATTATGTACGGCAATATAAAAGAGCATTTACAAAACGAAATTCAAACGATAAAAGATAACGGTCTTTTTAAAGAAGAGCGTATTATTACTTCTCCACAAGGCGCTGAAATTACTTTAACTACTGGGCAAACTGTTTTAAACTTTTGCGCTAACAACTACCTAGGGCTATCCTCTCACCCAGAAGTTATTAAAGCTGCGCAAAACGCAATGGATACACATGGTTTTGGTATGTCGTCGGTACGTTTTATATGTGGTACACAAGACATTCATAAAGAATTAGAGCAAAAAATAGCCAATTTCTATGGTACAGAAGACACCATATTATATGCAGCTGCTTTTGATGCCAATGGGGGTGTTTTTGAACCTTTACTAGGAAAAGAAGATGCTATTATTTCAGACTCTTTAAATCATGCTTCTATAATTGATGGTGTGCGTTTATGTAAAGCTGCACGTTATCGTTATGCAAATAACAATATGGAAGAGTTAGAAGCTAGACTAATAGAAGCTAACGAAAATGGGGCTCGTTTTAAAATTATAGTTACAGATGGTGTCTTTTCTATGGATGGTATTGTAGCATCCCTTGACAAAATTTGTGATTTAGCAGATAAGTATGATGCTTTAGTTATGATAGATGAATGCCATGCTACTGGTTTTATAGGTGAAACTGGCCGTGGTACATTAGAAGAAAAAGGGGTTTTAGGAAGAATAGATATTATTACTGGAACATTAGGAAAAGCAATGGGAGGAGCCATGGGAGGTTACACCACTGCTAAAAAAGAAGTCATAGAAATTTTACGTCAACGCTCTAGACCGTATTTATTTTCTAACTCTCTAGCTCCAGCAATAGTTGGTGCTTCAATTAAGGTTTTCGATATGTTAGCTAACGATACTGCACTAAGAGACAAGCTAGAGTTTAATACAGATTACTTTAAAAAAGGAATGAAAGCTGCTGGCTTTGATATAGTAGATGGAGATTCTGCAATTGTACCTGTTATGCTTTACGATGCAAAACTTTCTCAAACAATGGCAAACATGCTATTAGAAGAAGGTATTTATGTTATAGGATTCTTTTATCCAGTTGTTCCAAAAGACAAAGCAAGAATAAGAGTACAACTTTCTGCGGCACACGAAAAAGAACATCTTGACAAAGCCATAGAAGCATTTACTAAAGTCGGCAAAACATTAAAAGTTATTTAAAACCATTCCATTATAAGCCACAAATAGCAACTGTTATCAATATTTTTATATATTTGTCTTTGTTAATAACGTTTAACAACTTATTTTTGCTCTAATTAACACTTAAAAATTAAATTTTTGAATATGAAAAATCTTAGCAGATTATTATTCGCACTAGTACTTATAGTAAGTTTTAGTAATGTGAATGCACAAAACCAAGATAACCCATGGGCTATCAGCTTCGGAATTAACGCCGTAGATGTATACCCTGTTGGTGAAGATGCTCCACAAGGAGATTACTTCGATGAATTTTTTAACGCAAAAGATCACTGGAACATTCTTCCTTCTTTATCTACAATAAACGTATCAAGATACATAGGAGATAACTTTACTGTTTCTGTTGGTGGGTCTCTAAATAAAATTGAAAAGTGGGGACAGTTCGAAACTGCAGCTGGAGATGTAGATGTTGCTGTAAATGATTTAAACTATTATGCTGTAGATGCTCGTGTTTCTTATAGTTTAGCTAACTTAATAAAATCTAAAAAGTTTGACCCAGCTATCGGTATTGGTGGTGGTTACACTTGGATTGAAGAAGGACCATACAATAACAACAATGTAGGAAGAAGAAGTAACTTAGGAGCTGGAACTTTAAACGGTTCTTTAGGATTAACTTACTGGTTTACTGATAATGTTGGTTTATATGCTCGTACGACTTATAAGCATGCTTTCTCTGACGATGGTGTTAAGCACTTTCAACACGCTGCTGGTTTCTCTGTAAGATTTGGAGGAAAAGATACAGATGGTGATGGAATCTTCGATAAGAATGATGCTTGTGTTGACGTATTTGGTTTAGAAGCTTTCAACGGATGTCCTGATACAGATGGTGATGGAATCGAAGATAGTAAAGATAGCTGTCCTAACGTAGCAGGTTTACCTGAATTCAACGGATGTCCTGATACAGATGGTGACGGAGTTGTAGATGCTAGCGATAAATGTCCTACAGTAAAAGGTCTTAAAGCTTTAGCTGGATGTCCTGATGCTGATAACGATGGTGTTGCTGATGGTGATGATAAATGTGTTAACGAAGCTGGACCAGCTGATAACCAAGGATGTCCTTGGCCAGATACAGATGGTGACGGAGTATTAGACAAAGATGATAAGTGTGTTAACGAAGTTGGAACTGTTGCTAACAATGGTTGTCCTGAAATCGTTGAGCCTACTCCTGAAGTAATCGCTACTTTAAACTCTTATGCTAAAACTATTTTATTTGATACTGGAAAATCTTCTTTCAAAGAAAAAACTTACCCAGTATTACAAGCTATCACAGGAATCTTAAAAGATTACCCTAAGTCTAACTTCACAATTGAAGGTCACACTGATAGTGTAGGTAGCAAAACTACTAACCAAAGATTATCTGATTCTAGAGCTAATGCAGTTATGGCTTACTTAGTACAAAACGGAATCGATCCTAGTAGATTAACAGCTATTGGATTTGGAGAAGATTACCCAATCGAATCTAACAAGACTAGAGCTGGTAGAAAAAACAACAGACGTGTAGAAGTAAAACTTAAAAAATAAGTTTACAAAAAACACATAAAATAAGTTACAAAAAACGCTTCGGTTAACCGAAGCGTTTTTTATTTTTATACAATGAAGAGTTTTATTTACGATGTTTTAAATCACTTAAATGAAAAAGGAGAGAACATATCTCTTCTAACCTTTATTCTTCCTAGTAAACGAGCTGGTATCTTTTTAAGACAAGAATTATCTCAAGTAGTAAATAAAACTATATTTTCTCCTAAAATTATTAGTATTGAAGAATTTGTAGAAGAATTAGCCCAGCTTAAAACAGTATCTAACACAGAGTTGCTATTTGAGTTTTACAACAGTTATATTACTTTAACCCCAAAAACAGAAAGAGATACTTTTGAAACATTCTCTAAATGGGCTCAAATATTATTACAAGACTTTAACGAAATAGACCGGTACCTTATCCCGCAAAATAATATTTTTGAATACTTAAGTGCTATTAAAGAACTTGAACATTGGTCTTTGGAAGACAATAAAACAAAGGTTGTACTTAACTATTTAAAATTCTGGGATAAATTAAAAATATATTATAACCATTACACTAAATCCTTAATCAATAAAAAAATAGGATACCAAGGTTTAATATACAGGGAAGCTGTAGAAAATATCCAATCTTACCTAGCAAGTAAGCCAAATACTAAACATATTTTTTTAGGTTTCAATGCCTTAAACACTGCCGAAGAAACAATTATACAAGAGCTTCTTCAAAATGAAATGGCCGAAATATTTTGGGATATAGATGAAGCGTTCCTAAACAACCCAATACATGATGCCGCTCTATTTACAAGAAAACACAAAACAAATTGGAAACATTTTAACAAGCATCCCTTTAACTGGATAACAAACCATTATACTAAAGATAAAAACATTTCTATATATGGTATCCCTAAAAATATAGGACAAGCAAAAACCGTTGGAAGTCTGCTTAAAACAATTTCTAAAAACAATCCTTCTTTAAAAAATACAGCAGTAGTACTAGGAGAAGAGAGTTTATTAATTCCTATTATAAATTCTATTCCAAAAGATGTAGAAGCTCTTAATATAACTATGGGGTTTCCTTTAAACTCAATACCTCTGGCCTCTTTATTTGAGTTATTGTTTACCATTCAAAAAAAGGGTGTAGAAAATTACTATTATAAAGATGTTATAAGTATACTTTCACATCAATTTATAAAACCATTATTTTCTACTAAAACTATAAATGTAGCCTCTATTATTATTGAAAACATTCAAAAAAACAACTTAGTATATTTAACAATTTCAGATATAAAAAAACATTCCAAGACACATCATGACTTAATTAATCTACTATTTTCTAACTGGAAAGATGATGCACACATAGCAATTGCAAATAGTTTTAAAATTATTAATGTAATAAAAACAGAGCTTTCTGTAGATAAAGAGTCTAATACTCTTTCTTTAGAATACTTATTTCGTTTTAATACTTTATTTAATGAATTACAGAGATTAAACGATGGCTTTAGGCATATTAATGATATATCTGCGCTATATAGCATATATAAAGAACTTTTAAGTTCTGAGACTTTAGATTTTCAAGGAGAACCCTTACAGGGTTTACAAATCATGGGAATGTTAGAATCTCGTGTGCTAGATTTTGAAACTGTAATAATAACATCTGTAAATGAAGGTATTTTACCTTCTGGAAAAACAAACAATTCTTTTATCCCTTTTGATGTAAAGATTGAAAATAACTTACCTACATATAAAGAAAAAGATGCTGTGTATACCTATCATTTTTACAGACTATTACAACGAGCTAAAACTATTTATATATTATACAATACAGAAATAGATGTTTTAACTGGTGGAGAAAAAAGTAGGTTTATAAATCAACTAGAATTAGAAAATAGCCACAAAATACAACATAAAATAATTACGCCTTCTGTACCTAGTTTTAAAACAGAATTAAAACAAATAGAAAAAACAGAAACCGTTTTAAAGCAATTAAAACAAATAGCAGGACGAGGGTTTTCCCCATCTTCTTTAACCAATTACATAAGAAACCCTATAGATTTTTACTATCAAAAATTATTAGGATTAAAAGATTTAGATGAAGTTGAAGAAACCGTAGCAGCAAATACTATGGGAACTGTTGTACATAATACACTCGAAGACCTCTATAAACCGTATATAAACATGCCACTTACGGTAGATTCTCTAAAAAAGATGAAATTAAAAATAGATAAAACTATTATACATCATTTTAGTAAAGAATATGTGGATGGAGATATGACTAAGGGTAAAAACTTAATTGTTTTTGAAATAGCAAAGCGTTATGTATTAAACTTTATAAATCTAGAAATCGAAGATCTAAAAAAAGGAAATAACATAACAGTGCTTGCGCTAGAGGCTGAGAATAGTATGACAATTCCAATAACTGAGCTAAATTTTGAAGTAAAAATAAGAGGTACTGTAGACCGCGTAGATAATTATAATGGAATTACAAGGATTATAGATTATAAGACAGGTAAAGTACTACAAAACCAAGTAGAAATACTAAATTGGGAAGATATAACAACCGACTACAAAAAGTACAGTAAAAGTTTTCAAATACTTACCTATGCCTACATGCTTAGTGAATCTAAAACGCTAGAGTTTCCAATTGAAGCTGGTATTATCTCGTTTAAAAACTTAAGTTCAGGATTTTTAAAATTCACAAAAAAACAACAAGCTAGAGGTGGTAAAAAAGAAACATTGATTACCGAAAATACTTTAAATTCATTTTTACAGGAACTAAAAAAAGTAATTATTGAAATTTGTAACCCTAATATAAACTTTATCGAAAAAGAAGTATAATTATGATATTAAAAAATACAGTTTTAGATAGAAAACATAAAAAATCTATACTATGGGATGCCTTTTTTAGTAAAGATAACAAACAAAAACCGTTAGTTATTTTTTGCCATGGCTACAAAGGTTTTAAAGACTGGGGCTGTTGGGATTTAGTTGCAGAATCTTTTTCTAAAGCTAATTTCTTTTTTGTAAAGTTTAACTTCTCGCATAATGGTGGTACCATAGAAAACCCTATAGATTTTCCAGATTTAAAAGCCTTTGGAGAAAATAATTATTCTAAAGAACTAGATGACTTAGATAGTATTCTTAATTTTTTATTATCTAACGAAAACCAACTCAAAAGTGAAATAGACTGTAATAATATTACTTTAATTGGTCATTCGCGAGGAGGCGGAATTTCCATTATAAAAGCCAGTGAAGATTCGAGAATTACAAAGTTAATTACATGGGCAAGCGTATGCAATTTTGGAAAACGTACAGCAACCATTGGTGATTTAGACACTTGGAAAAAAAATGGTGTAAAGTATATTTTAAATGGAAGAACAAAACAACAAATGCCACATAATTATCAATTTTATGAAGATTTCATTGCTAATGAAGAACGATTAAATATTGAAAAATGCGAAAAAAAAATAACCATACCTCATTTAATAATTCATGGAAAAGACGACCCTTCTGTATTTTATAAAGAAGCTGAAACCTTAAAAGACTGGAATCCTAAAAGCGAATTGTTTCCTATACAAAATTGTAATCATGTTTTTAACTCTAAACATCCATGGAATAGTAACAGCATTCCAGAAGCTTTAAATATTGCCATTAAAAAAAGTATCAACTTCATTTAAGTTAATGCTAACTTGTTTTTCTGTAACTCTCAATTTTATTAAGTAACAGCGCTTTGTTTATAGGTTTTGTTATGTAATCATTCATACCAATATTAAACACCTTATCTCTAGCAAACTCTGTAGTATCTGCTGTAACCGCAATAATTGGAATATCTTTAGAGATAGTACTAATACTACTATTTCTTATTACCGAAGCAGCTTCGTATCCATCCATAATTGGCATTTGCAAATCCATTAAAATAATATCAAACGTTTCTTTTTTTAATACCTCTAAAGCTTTCTTTCCATTAGAAGCAACTGTAATTTCTACTAATTTAGACGATTTTAAAATACGCTTTATAATGAGCTGATTCATAACATTATCCTCAACCACTAGAACTTTACACACAGTATTTACATTATTCTTTTCGTACTTATTTTTATTTTCATCAATGAACTCTTCTAAGTTGAAATCTATAGTCACTTTTGTACCAAAACCTTCATTACTATCTATTACTATATTGCCTTTAAAAAGCTCTACCAAATGTTTAACAATACTTAATCCTAAACCTATTCCTCCAAAGCGCCTGGTATTATTTAAGCGCATTTGCGCAAAACTGTCAAACAATCGGTTTTTTTTATCATCACTAATTCCCACTCCAGTGTCTATAACTTGTAATGTAAAATGGTGTGTGTTATTTTCTTTATATGTACATATAACAGTAAACTCAATTTTACCATAAACTGTAAATTTAACAGCATTACTCAATATATTATTTATAATTTGTGTAAAACGTTCTCCATCTCCCATAACAGATTTTGGGATATTTTCTGAAACGTTTAAAATATATTGAAGCCCTTTACGTTTTGCTGCTATTTTCCAATTATCGCTAATTTGTTTAATTGCGTTTCGAGGGTTAAAAGGCTGCATTCTTAATTTTAATTGGCCTTTTTCAATTTTTTCAAAATCCAATATGTCATTTATATTACTTAATAAACTAATAGAGGCTTGTTTAATTATTTCAAAGTTTTTATAACTTTCTTCGTCTTTATTTTTATCCAGTTGGTCATCTGCAATTCCCATAATTGCGTTTATAGGCGTACGCAGTTCATGACTCATATTAGACATAAAAAAACTTTTAAGTTCGCTAACTTCTTCAGATTTGTTTAATGCTAGTTTTTGCGACTCTTCCTTTTCTAATCGTAAATCGCGTATAAGATTTGTCATAGATAACGATAAAAAAACCACTTCGAGACCAATCCCGAATTTAGCACTATTTAAAATAATAAAATTATTGGGTAATAAGCTCAAATTATTCATAACAAACCCAAGAAGCCCAATAACTAAAAAGAAAATTCCAATGGAGAAAAAGGTATCAATCTGGATACGTTTATAACGCATATAAAACAATACTCCCAAAATTAAAATAAGACTTAACAAGCCATTTACATTACTAATAGGGTATACTAATGCTTTTGTTTTATCATTAATAAATAACAAAATACCTAAAATGATGATAATACTATATATTAATTTAAATCCATAATGTATAATGGTTGTTCTTGTTTTTATTTTTAAAAAATGTTCACAGTATTTTAATAAAAAAAAGTTTGAAAATAAAGCCGTAATTAAAACAATTCTATCATTAAAATAACCACCATTAGAAAATACATATTGAAACAAAAAACCATCTAAAGCAGATTGTAAAAAGGCTATTGAAAGTACATAAATACTATAATACAAGAATGTCTTTTTAGAAAGACTAGTATAAAAAAAGAAATAAACAAGCACTGCTAAAAACAAGAGCCCATAAAATACACCAAGAAATAACTGTTGACTATAGTTTTCTTTCCAAAAAGCATCTTCTGTATATAAATTAAGAGGCAGGTTTAAAGTTTCTCCATCACTCTTTAAATGCAAATAAAATTGTTGTTTAACTTGTTTTGGTATGGTAAATTTAAAAATAGTCTGCCGGTGTTTAACCTGTCTTTTAGAAAAAGGAATTTGATCTCCGCTCTTAAACACCTGTATATTACTATCCTTAACTTGAAATAGTGTTGCTATATCTGTAATTGGCCTAGCGGTTTTTAAGTAATATGTTTTAGGCTCTAATGATGAATTCTCTAAAACAAAATGTATCCAATAACTATCCGTAGTAAAACCGACACTCTGGTTATTAGAATCGATAGTATTAAATTTAAGATTAGGGTTACCAATAACATCTTGAATGGTTAACACCTTAGACGTCTTAAAAAAAGAAGCATATTCATAAAGCTCTCCTTTACTTCCTTCTGGGTTAAAAGCTACATTTTGCGCATTAGTTAAAGAGTAGCTTAACGCAATTATAAATAAAAGAAAGCGCATAAATATATTAAGTCTAGATTAGGTTGTCCACTAAAGATACAATTTACTTACGTAAAAACTATAGGGATGGTTTTACAAAGGACTTAATGTAAAAAAATGGACACCATTTGGTAATAACCAATAGCAGAATAACTATCAAATAAATGCATTAACAGACTAAATAAAAGCCTCGCTTATCTTTTTTATTTTAGACCACTCAACACTAAAACAGGTATAGTAGAAACGTAAAAGTCTTTTTTAAGAATAACGTTTTTTTCCCAAAGTTTTCCAAAAAAACCACGATTACGTCTTACAACACATAATAAGTCTGGGTTATAGTCTTTATAATGTTCTAACACCCCCTGAAAAGTAGTTGCGTTTTCTGTTTCAGTAATTGTTTCAACTAATGCTTTTAAATCATTATCTACATTAAAATCGTTGTCCTTATAAAATGGTGTTTTTACTAAAAGTAAATTAATCTTTGATTTAAAATCTTTTTTAATAATGTCTAAAGGTTCTAAAACGCCTTCTTTTTTTATAATAGCAGATTTAATAGCCATTAAAATAGAATTAATAGGTTTAAAACCATAACCTTCTGGAACAATTAGCGCAGGAATATCTGTTTGTTTTATTATTTTTCCTGAAGTTTTTCCTAAAAACACTTCATCTTTTATAGAATTTGTTCGTGGTTCTAATACTATCAAATCAATATCTAAAGACTTACAAACTAACTCTACAGTATTTACCAGTTTCCCTTTAAATGTTTTAGCTATTACTTGAACACCTGTAGTATCAATTTTTGCAATATGTTCGTCTAAAAAAGCTTTACTTTCTCTTTCTAGAATATGATCTATTTTAATCATAGTACCCGCTTTTGTATACACATTATAAACTTGTACAACATATAATTTTGCTCCTGTATATCTTGCAAAATCTACAGCGTATTGTAAATGGCTTTTTGCGTTCTTAGATGAACCAACTGGTACTAAAATATTCTTCATAATTAAAATAAGGTAATCAATGTAACACTACAAAAATACAGTTTTTTTAATCTGAACACATTTAAACCGACTTAAATAGTAAATAAAATCAGTATTATTTCACGATATTCGCCAGAATATTTATAATATTTTGAGTACAAATATTAGTTTAAAACATATAAATAAGTTGGCTATTCCTGCATTAATATCAGGAGTATCAGAACCTATATTATCTTTAACTGATGCCGCAATAATAGGGAATGTAGACTTAAACCCTACAGAGTCTTTAGCAGCTGTAGGTATAGTATCTACATTTATGTCTATGCTTATTTGGGTATTTGGACAAACCAGAAGCGCTATATCATCAATAGTCTCGCAATATTTAGGTGCTAACAAGTTAGAGGCTGTAAAAAACCTTCCAGGTCAAGCTATATTTATAATTACATCTTTAAGCCTTTTAACAATACTAAGTACCTACCCATTTACAGAGAGTATTTTTAAACTATATAATGCTTCAGGGACTATTCTAGATTATACTTCCGAATATTATAAAATTAGAGTATTTGGTTTTCCTTTTACATTATTTACTATTGCAGTTTTTGGAACATTTAGAGGATTACAAAACACCTATTACCCAATGCTTATAGCAATAATAGGTGCTGTAATAAACATTATACTGGATTATATATTAGTTTATGGGTTTTTAGATAGTATTCCTCCAATGCATATTAAAGGTGCAGCTTATGCTAGTGTAATTGCACAATTTATAATGGCTCTTTTTTCAGCTTACTTTTTAATAAAAAAAACAACTATTCCACTACGCATAACATTTCCTTTTAACAAAGAGATTAAGCGTTTTTTAATTATGATTGGTAACTTGTTTGTGAGAACATTAGCTCTAAATGCTGCATTGTTTTTTGCTACAAAATACGCTACTGCTTATGGGCCAGAGTACATAGCGGCATATACAATAGCTATTAATCTTTGGTTTTTAGGAGCCTTTATAATAGATGGTTATGCTAGTGCAGGCAATATTTTATCAGGTAAATTATTGGGAGAGCTAAATTATAACAAGCTTATAACACTTAGTAATCAACTTATAAAATATGGCATATTAGTAGGTCTATTAATGGCTTTAATTGGATTTATATTCTACTACCCAATAGGGCTAATTTTTAATAAAGACGAAGCTGTTTTAAAAGAATTTTATAACGTTTTCTGGATTGTACTCGCCATGCAACCATTTTGTGCACTTGCTTTTATTTTTGATGGTGTTTTTAAAGGTTTAGGAAAAATGAAAGATCTTAGAAATTTACTATTAATATCTACCTTATTAGTCTTCATTCCTGTTTTATTAATTTTAGATTACTTCAATTTAAAGCTTCATGCTGTTTTTATTGCTTTTACACTATGGATTATAGCTAGAGGACTACCATTAATTATAAAATTTAGAAAAGAATTTTTGCTGCTATCTCAAAACGAGTAACTTTGCTCCTGAATATATTAATTATAATACAATGGATGTTTTAAATTTTTTAGGAGGACAAGGTATGTTTATTCTCTTGGGCTTTGCTTTAATCGTTATTTATGTAGTAAATAGAATAAAAAGCAGACGTAGATAATGGGAAATATTCGTATTACAAAACAATTTTCTTTTGAAACTGGTCATGCACTTTACGGTTATGATGGAAAATGTAAAAATGTTCATGGACATAGTTATAAGCTTTCTGTAACGGTTATTGGACAACCAATAAAGGATAACACCAATGTAAAATTTGGGATGGTTATAGATTTTGGCGATTTAAAAAAAATTGTAAAAGAAGAAATTGTAAATGTTTTTGACCATGCTACGGTTTTTAATAAGAACACACCTCACATAGAATTAGCAAAAGAACTCAAAGACCGTGGACATAATGTGTTATTGGTAGACTATCAGCCTACTAGCGAAATGATGGTTCTAGATTTTGCTTCAAAAATTAAAAGACGTTTACCTAGCAGCATTAAATTACACTCTTTAAAACTACAAGAAACAGCAACATCTTATGCAGAATGGTATGCAAGTGAAAATTCTTAACAAAAATGTAGCAACTTAATTGTAAAACGACAAAAAGCACAATAAATTAAACTAAAACCTAATTAGTTTACATTTTTACCGCCAATAAGCTACGATAAATTCATTTTAACATATCTTTTTGAAAAAAAATATATTTCTGTGAAACCTGATAAAAACAGTACTTCGTCGATATTTTATGCATTTAATAGACGTTTATTGCAAAAAAATGATTTAAAAAGTTTTGTAAAGACACAATTTTTTATACATTTACCACCTGAAATTATGATACAAAATAAAAAAACATTTGCCTCATTCTTATTTGTATTAATAAGTTTTGTATGCTCCGCCCAAACCCCGCCGCCGCCTCAGCCGCCGCCAAGTCCTGTTGGTCTTCCAATAGATACTAATATTTTGATTCTAGTTATTTTAGGATTTTTATATGGTATTTATAAAATATATAAATTCAGAAAAAAGAAAGCTAGTATTTAATATTTTAGGGCGTTTAGTCTAGCAACGTATTTTCCAATAACATCAAACTCTAAGTTTACAACTGTTCCTTCTTTAAATGTTTTAAAGTTAGTATGCTCGTATGTATACGGTATTATAGCAACACTAAAAGTATCTCGTTGAGAATTCACAACAGTTAAACTAACTCCATTAACAGTAATAGAACCTTTTTCTATAGTTATATTGTTTAACGAACTATCATAATTAAAAGTAAACAACCAACTACCCGCAGTTTCTTCTACACCTACACATGTTGCAACTTGATCTACATGTCCTTGCACAATATGCCCATCAAGTCTATCTCCCAATTTCATGGCACGCTCCAAATTAACACGGTCATTAACTTTAAGAGCCCCTATAGCAGTTTTATCTAAAGTTTCTTTTATTGCAGTAACAACATAATTAGAATCAGAAATACTCACAACAGTTAAACAAACACCATTGTGTGCTACACTTTGATCTATTTTTAACTCTGAAGTAATCGAGCTATTTATTGTAATATGTAGATTATCTAAATCCTTTTTTAAATCCTTTACCACTCCTACGGTTTCAATAATTCCTGTAAACATAGTCTTAAACGTAATATTTAGTTAAATTTGTCGATGTAAAATTACAAACAAAAGTTATCATAATTAATGAGGAAAGAAGAAAATATTATCGTTGGAATATCCATAGGTGACTTAAACGGAATAGGCGCTGAAATTGTATTAAAAATTTTTGAAGATAATAGAATGTTAGAATTCTGCACTCCAGTTATTTTTGCATCTATAAAAACAATGAGTTTTGTAAAAAATCATTTTAAGCTAAATATTAATTTAAATAGCATACATAATACAAACCAGATAGTACATGGTAAAATAAATGTATTAAACTCTTGGAAAGAAAATGTTATTATCAATTTCGGAAAAGAAGATTCTAAAATAGGAGAATATGCAATTAAATCTCTAAAAGAAGCAACTAAAGCATTAAAAGAAGGAAACATAGATGTATTGGTTACAGCACCAATAAACAAACATAATATACAATCAGAAACATTTAAATTTCCTGGCCATACAGATTATTTAGCAAAAGAATTAAATGGTAATAGCTTAATGTTTATGGTAACAGATACATTACGAGTAGGCTTACTTACAGATCATGTTCCTGTAAAAGACATTTCAAATCACATAACACCAGAATTAATTGAAGAAAAAGTAGAAACCGTTTACAACTCTTTAAAACAAGATTTTAGGATTAGCAAACCAAAAATAGCCATGCTAGGCATAAACCCACATACAGGAGATAATGGAGTAATAGGTAATGAAGATGATGATATTATGAGACCAACACTTCATAAAATAAAAGAAGAAGGAAAATTAGTCTTTGGTCCATATGCTGCAGATAGCTTTTTTGGTTCTAACAATTATAAAAACTTCGACGCCATAATAGCTTCATATCACGATCAAGGTTTAATACCATTTAAAACGCTATCGTTTGGTCAAGGTGTAAACTATACCGCAGGATTAAGCCATGTTAGAACCTCTCCAGACCATGGTACTGCATACGAAATAGCAGGTAAAGGAACAGCAGACGTTGGCTCTTTTAAAGAAGCTATATTTTCTGCTATACATATATATGAATGCAGAAAGGAATATCAATTAATTAATAAAAACCCTTTAGCAATCTCAAAACGTAAACGTTACGAAAAATAAAGATTACAGGTATTAACAAAAAAAAGTATATAAAACGGTCTAGTTAATAAAAATTTGTATATTTGCAGGCTCAAAATAGATGTGATAATGAAGCGTTTGAAAGAATTTACAATTCCATTTGTTGGATTAAAAATAGGAAAACATCATTTTGATTATAAGATAAAGAAAGCGTTCTTTGAACATTTTGAGTATGAAGAGTTTAACGACAGCGATGTAAACGTTGACATTATACTAGAAAAAAAATCGACATTACTAGAGCTACACTTTGAAATATCTGGAGTAGTAAATGTTAATTGCGATTTAACAAATGAGCCCTATAATCAATTCGTAGAAAGTACTTTTGATTTAGTTGTAAAATTTGGAGAAGAGTATAACGATGAAAATATTGATATTCTTATTATCCCTCATGGAGAATACGAAATTAATATCCAGCAGTACATTTATGAGTTAATTGTTTTAGCAATGCCGTCTAAATGTATACATCCAGGAGTAGAAGATGGAACATTAAACTCAGAAATACTTGAAAAATTAGAAGAATTAAGTCCTAAAGCAAAGGATATAGAAGAAAACAAAGAGGACATAGACCCTCGTTGGAATACATTAAAGAAACTATTAACGGATAAATAAAATTATAAAATGGCACATCCTAAAAGAAAAATCTCTAAAACAAGAAGAGATAAGAGAAGAACTCACTACAAAGCTGTAGCGCCACAAATTGCAACTTGTCCAACAACTGGAGAAGCTCATTTATATCACAGAGCTCACTGGTTCGAAGGTAAACTATATTACAGAGGTCAAGTATTAATTGACAACTCGGCAACTGAAGAAAATTTAGCATAACTACTATGCATGCATATAGAAAAACGCTCACTTGTGAGCGTTTTTTTTATGATATTTTTTTCTTTGCGTTAAAAACAGCTTAATTTGTGTAATATTGACTAAAAATCATTAGTTTTATCAAAATTTCGCCTTTTTTGGACGAGTTTGAACATTATTTGGTCAAATTAACTTAAAAAGTATGAGTAAAATTTCGGCAGCGATTACAGCTGTAGGTGCCTATGTACCAGAATATGTATTGACCAATCAAATACTTGAAACGATTGTTGATACCAATGATGAATGGATTACTACTAGAACCGGTATTAAGGAGCGTAGAATCCTTAAAGGTGAAGGCTTAGGTACTTCGTACATGGCCATTAAAGCCGCTAAAGACTTATTACGTAAAAGCGGAACAAACCCAGAAGACATAGAGTTAGTTATAGTTGCTACCGCAACTCCAGATATGAAAGCTGCTTCTACAGCTGCATATACTGCGACTCAAATAGGTGCCGTAAATGCTTTTTCTTTCGATTTAGAAGCTGCATGTTCAAGTTTCTTATTTGGTATGTCTACCGCTTCTCGATATATAGAATCAGGGAAATACAAAAAAGTCCTTTTAATAGGTGCAGATAAAAATTCTTCTATGATTAATCCTAAAGATAGAGCAACATGCATTATTTTTGGAGATGGTGCAGGAGCTGTTTTGTTTGAACCTAATGAAGAACAATTAGGTTTACAAGACGAGTATTTAAGAAGCGATGGCGTAGGTAGAGAATTTCTACAAGCCAAAGTAGGAGGATCATCGTACCCAATGACGGCCGAAGCATTAGCAAATGAAGAACATTATGTTTTTCAAGATGGAAGAACAGTATTTAAAAATGCAGTTTCTAACATGGCAGATGTAGCCGTTAAAATTTTAGAACGTAATAATTTAACAAAAGATGATGTTGCTTGGTTAGTAGCACACCAAGCAAACAAAAGAATTATTGATGCTACGGCAAATCGTATAGAACTAGACCACAAGAAAGTAATGATGAATATTCATAAATATGGCAATACCACATCGGCTACACTACCATTACTTTTAAGTGATTACGAATCGCAACTAAAAAAAGGAGATAATTTAATATTTGCTGCTTTTGGAGGCGGATTCACTTGGGGTTCAATTTATTTAAAATGGGCTTATAACTCATAATAAACCAACTAAACTAAAATTTAATACATTTTAATTATGGATTTAAAAGACATTCAAAACTTAATCAAATTTGTAGCTAAGTCTGGCGCTAGTGAAGTAAAACTAGAAACCGATGATGTTAAAATAACTATAAAAACAGGTTCAGATACAGAAACTACTATTGTTCAACAAATGCCAATGGCAGCTCAAATGCCACAAATGGCTATGCCAACGCAAGCACAACCTGCAGTTGCAACTACACCAGTAGTAGAAAAAGCAGCCCCAACCGAAGACTCTAAATACATCACAGTAAAATCTCCAATAATTGGTACTTTCTATAGAAAACCTTCACCAGACAAGCCTTTATTTGTAGAAGTAGGGCAAACAATAGCTGAAGGAGATGTATTATGTATTATAGAAGCTATGAAATTATTTAACGAAATAGAATCTGAAGTATCAGGTAAAGTTGTTAAAATATTAGTGGATGATGCTTCTCCTGTAGAATTTGACCAACCATTATTTTTAGTAGATCCATCTTAATTTGAAGTTTAAAGTTTTACGTTTTAAGCAACAGTAGTTAACACCTACAAAATGCCTAAACAATTAAACCCATAAACTCTTAAACTCATAAAGATATGTTTAAAAAAATATTAGTAGCAAACAGAGGAGAAATAGCACTTCGTGTTATTAGAACCTGTAAAGAAATGGGCATAAAAACGGTAGCAGTATACTCTACAGCAGATGCCGAAAGTCTACACGTAAAATTTGCTGACGAAGCGGTTTGTATAGGACCTGCCCCAAGTAGTGAATCTTACTTAAAAATGTCTAATATTATTGCAGCTGCAGAAATCACAAATGCAGACGCAATACACCCAGGATACGGTTTTTTATCAGAAAATGCAAAGTTTTCACAAATTTGCGATGAACATGAAATCAAATTCATTGGAGCTTCGGCTGAAATGATTGATAAAATGGGAGATAAAGCCAATGCAAAAGCCACTATGAAAGCTGCTGGAGTACCATGTGTACCAGGAAGTGAAGGTGTAATAGAATCGTTTGAAGAATGCGAAAAACTAGCTGTAGAAACTGGATACCCTGTAATGCTAAAAGCATCTGCTGGTGGTGGTGGAAAAGGAATGCGTGCCGTATGGAAGCCTGAAGATTTAAAAGATGCTTGGGATTCTGCAAGACAAGAGTCTAAAGCCGCTTTTGGAAATGATGATATGTACATGGAAAAACTTATTGAAGAGCCAAGACATATTGAAATTCAAGTAGTAGGAGATTCTAACGGTAAAGCATGTCATTTATCTGAGCGTGATTGTTCTGTACAAAGACGCCACCAAAAATTAACCGAAGAAGTACCATCTCCATTCATGACCGATGAGTTACGAACTAAAATGGGAGAAGCCGCAGTAAAAGCAGCAGAGTTCATTAAATATGAAGGCGCAGGTACAGTAGAATTTTTAGTAGATAAGCATAGAAATTTCTACTTTATGGAAATGAATACGCGTATACAAGTAGAACATCCAATTACTGAGCAGGTAATAGATTTCGATTTAATACGTGAGCAAATATTAGTTGCAGCTGGAGTGCCAATCTCTGGTAAAAACTATACACCAAATTTACATTCTATAGAATGTAGAATTAATGCAGAAGATCCTTTTAACGATTTTAGACCGTCTCCAGGAAAAATAACAACATTACATGCTCCTGGCGGCCATGGTGTACGTTTAGATACTCATGTTTATGCAGGATACTCTATACCACCAAACTACGATTCTATGATTGCAAAGTTAATTACAACTGCGCAAACCAGAGAAGAAGCTATAAACAAAATGAAGCGTGCTCTAGATGAGTTCGTTATAGAAGGAATAAAAACAACAATTCCTTTCCATAGACAATTAATGGAGCATCCAGATTATTTAGCAGGAAATTATACTACTAAATTCATGGAAGATTTTGTTATTCAAAAAAATGTAGATGATGCCTAATTAATTATAGACATAAATAACTATTTCAAAGCCTAAACAATATAAATATTGTTTAGGCTTTTTTTATTTAATACGTTTTCATCCCCTTATGTCACATCACATTAAAATATTATAGGTAAACAAGAACATAACCAATAAGTAGAAATTAAAAAAACTTTTCTAAACATATATTTTAACTATATTAGTATTGAATTTTAACTATTTATGAATATACTTTACACAAAACAACCACCATAATAGATATATTGTTAAAAAAATAACATTTTTTATACATAAAATTCAAAAATATAACGAATCCCCTTTAAATTATATTTTCCTAATAACATGATTAAGATTTTAGACGCTTTTTATTTTATAAGTGGCGTACAAACGTTTATAGTTATACTAATTTTTTTCTTTTACAAATCAAAAAAAATAAAAATAAATAAGTACCTCGGCTTATTTTTTATAACAATGCTTATTGAAATAATTTTTTATTTTTTATTTACAAACAACCCTTCCAAGTTAATTTTTGTAAATCCGTTAAAATTTAACCTATTAACAACGCCTTTACTTTTACTATATGTAGTAAAGCTTTCAAGATATAAATTAAAAAAAATAGAACTCTATCTAATTCCTTCTGCAATAGAGTTTTTATTTTTTTTAATTATTTTTATTATTGTTTATATCGATGAAAATTATATCAGTAACCAATCAATTAAAAATATTCTAAAAGTCTATACTATACTTTCTATTGGCTTCAATATTTTTATATGCATAAAAATAATACATGTTACTAATCTCCATAGAAAGTTTTTACCTTTATTCTATACGAACACTAAAAACAAGTCATTAAATTGGGTAACAGTATTTTGTGTATCCTGTATTATTTTTAATGTCTTTACATTCTTAACATTTTTCTTATTGCCTCCAAATAAACAAACGCTATATATATTATATTTTCTTAATATAGTCTTACTCTACTATTTAAGTATAGCAAGTGTTATACAAATTAATATAAACAATTATGTAAAAATCACAAATAGTTCTCAAGGTCTCAAGAACAATGCTCCTATTAATAGTGAGTTAATAGAAATCTTTAATAAAGTAGAGAGCTATATAAGTGATGAAAGGTTATACTTAAACCCCAATATTACATTAAAAACACTTTCTAAACTCACAAAAATTTCAAGTAATAAAATTTCTAAATCACTAAAAGCAGCAGGCTATGAAAACTTTAATAGTTATATTAATAATTATAGGATAGAAGAAGTAAAAAAAATGCTTTTAAGTGACTCTTATAAAAAATATAGTATTATAACTATTGCAAAAGAAGTTGGATTTAATTCTAAAGCAACTTTTTATAAAAACTTTAAGGAGCGGTTGGGAGTATCACCTTCAGATTATATAAAACAAAACGAATGATATGTAATGCATAGTGTTTAAACAGTCTCATTTTGATTAATAAACGTCTTATTTCAACATTATAGACTAGTACTTCTTGGTTTTAAGACACTTTAATTTGTTCTTTTGGTTTAATCAAACTAAAATATAAACACATGAAAAAACTATTACAAGTATTATTACTCGTTTTATTTTCTCTTTCTATTTATGGGCAGGAGAAATTTAAAATTGTTCAAGAAGGCGATGAGGAGATGCACCCTCGTTTTGTAAAATTCAATAAAGATGCTGTACGATTTATATCGCCAGATAATTACCTCAAAACTATTTTAAAAACAAAATCGTTTGAAGGTTTTATCCTATTAGATCAAGAAACAGATCATCTAGGATACACTCACTATAGGCTACAACAAACCATTAATAATATTCCTGTTGCTTACAGTACTTATTCAATACATGTAAAAAATAACCTCATTACTACTGCTAATGGAGATTGGTTTAAAAATATTCCATCTGGAGTTCCTAAAAAAAGAGCAAGTTTAAATTCTGAAGGAGCTATGGTCAAGGCAAAACAAATAGTAAGAGCCAAAAAGTATGCTTGGGAAGTAGCTACTTTAAATGACAGAGGCAAAAAAGTATTTATGGGTGAAGAAATTAACAACAAAGGGAAGTTAGTTTATATAACTAAAAATAACAGTCTTAAATCTAGCGAGTTAAGACTAGCTTATAAATTTGATATGTTTTCTGCTGCTCCTTTAGATCGTAAACTAGTTTATATAGATGCTATCAATGGAGAAACACTATTTATAGAGCAAAAAATGCATTCTGCAGATGTAGAAGGTACAGCAAATACTGGACATCATGGAACTAGGACTATCACCGTAAGTAATAGTGGTAATGGATATGTTACTCAACAAAATGGTAATAGAAGAATATCGCTACGAAACATGAATGGCGCCAGTCTACCAACACAACAAGGGCAAACTATGAATGGTACTTTGTATTCAAGTAATTCGACATCATTTAATTTTTCTGGAAACCAAGCCTATTATATGGCAGCTTACTGGGGGGCAGAACAAACATGGGACATGTATAAAAATACATTTAACAGGAATAGTTATGATGGCAATGGAAGTAATATAGGGCTATTTGTAAATGGCGGCGGTCAAGGTGCAAATAATAATGCTTTTTGGATAGGTACTCAAGGCTATTTTGGAAACGGAACTAACGGAGGTGCTCCTCTAACCCCCTTAGATGTAGTAAGTCATGAAATAACCCATGGAGTTATAGGAACTAGTGCTAGACTTGTATACCAAGGTGAGTCTGGTGCTTTAAATGAATCTTTTGCAGATATATTTGGATCTTATGCTGAATATTATGCTTTTAATAGTGTAGACAACAACGTATGGACTTTAGGAGACAAAATTTCTATAAAAAGATCACTTTCAAATCCAAAAACATACAATCAACCAGACACTTATCAAGGTTCATTATGGGCTTCAACAAACTCTAGTGCCGATAATGGCGGAGTTCATACTAATAGTGGTGTAATGAATTATTGGTTTTATTTAACATCACAAGGCGGTAACGGTACTAATGACAATAACACTTCCTATTCGGTAGATGGTATTGGTATTGATAAAGCTGGGCAAATTGCTTACAGAGCATTAGTTTATTATTTATCTAATAACTCTAATTATAATGCAGCGAGAAACGCAGTTATAAATGCTGCAAAAGATTTATATGGGCAAAATTCTTGTGAAGTAAAAACAGTTACCGACGCTATGAATGCCGTTGGTATTGGTGCAAAATATTCAGGGTCTGCATGCGAAACATCCAACACCTGTGGAGCAGTTACAGGAGTAAACAGTTCTAACGTTACAACATCTTCAGCAACGATTAATTGGAATGCAGTTTCTGGGATTTCAGATTATATATTAGAATACAAAACTTCTACAGCAGCAAACTATACAAGTGTAAATGTTTCTGGAACTTCTTATAGCTTATCTGTTACTGCTGATGTTTCTTACGATGTGAGATTAAAATACACATGTACTACAGGAGAAGAGTCGCCATACTCAACAGTAATTTCATTTACAGCTACAGATGGTGGAGGTTCTGGAAATTGCAATCCTGTTAACGGAGTGTCTAGTACAAATATTTCAACATCATCGGCTACTATTAATTGGAACTCTATTTCTGGGGTATCGAATTATACATTAGAATACAAGACTACATCTGCTTCAAACTACTCAAGCGTATCGGCTTCTGGCAATTCTAAAGGATTAACTGGTTTATCTCCTAATACAACTTATAATGTAAGATTAAAATATAATTGCCCTACTGAAGGTCAAGGAAATGATCCATGTACTGGAGTAGCCGAATACCAACCTGGTGCATTTTATCCTTTCGGTTCTAAGGTAACTTTTCAAGGCTCTTTATACGAAGCAACACCATCAGGATGGATAAATCTTGGACCATGTGGTACTTCTGGAGGAGGAACTTCTCAAGAATCTCCATACTCTTCGGTCATATCATTCACAACTACTGGAGTTACAGGACCCTGTAGTGGAGTTCCTATATATCAACCAGGAATTCCATATCAACCGGGATCTAAAGTAATTTATTTAGGAGGATTATATCAAATGAATATTTTCTACCAGTGGATTTATTTAGGACCTTGCTTTAGTGGTTTCAGCTCTTCAGTTGCACCTACAACTGGTTCAGTTATTAATAGTGGTTTAATATCTATTTATCCAAATCCTGCTTCAGATTATATAACTCTTTCTACAAACGGAGCAACAAAAGAACAAATATCTGTTATTATTTATGATATTAATGGAAGAACCATGCTAAATAAACAATTGAGTGCAGGTAAAGGCATACACTCTAGCACATTAGACATTTCTAAATTAGAATCTGGGATTTATATAATAAATATAGGAGGTGAAATATCTAAAAAACTCATAAAAAATTAATTTGCCCCTTTAATAAATAACAATCTAATTACACTCCATTTTTGAGTATTAGCAAAAGCTCCATTTTAATATAAAATGGAGCTTTTAATATAAATCCTTTTCGTATTTTTTAATACCTAAAGAATTGCTTTAGGCAATGTATAATCTAAAAAGTATATACTAATCAAGCAAAATATGTAACTAAAAAGATTACGGTTAAATAATCTGTAATTCAATTTTAAAAAATCCTAAAGTACTTTCAGAGTTTTTTTATACAACAACTTTTTCACTATTTTGTATTCTCATATTTTATATCCTATTTATAAAATAAACGAATACTATATCTATGAATTTATCCTATTGGGAAAAAAAGAGTTGGCTTACTAATGTAGATTTTACAATAATTGGTAGTGGTATTGTAGGACTTAATTGTGCTTTACAATTAAAAGAACGTTTTCCTAAAGCTAATATTTTAATACTAGAAAAAGGGATGCTTCCTCAAGGCGCAAGTACAAAAAACGCAGGATTTGCATGCTTTGGAAGCTTAAGCGAATTAATAGACGACCTCAATAACCATAGTAAAGAAGACGTTTTAGAATTAGTAAAAAAACGAGTTAATGGACTTCAACTATTAAGGCAGACATTAGGAGATAAAATTATAGACTATAAAACATTAGGAGGTTATGAGTTGTTCTTAAAAGAAGATAACGCTTTTTATGACAGTTGTTTATCTAAGCTAAATACTATCAACACCCTTTTAAAGCCTATTTTTAACGATACTGTTTTCTCTCTAAAAGAGAATAGTTTCCAATTTAAAAATATAAAAAGCAAATACGCTTTTAATAAGTTTGAAGGACAAATTGATACTGGAAAAATGATGGAGGCTTTATTACTAAAAGTACAATCTAAAGGTGTTAAAATTCTAAATAACTGTACCGTTGAATCCTTTACTGAAGAGACTAATACTGTAAAGTTAAAAACAAACAATTTTGAACTCACAACTACAAAACTTTTAATTGCTACCAATGGCTTTACTTCTCAATTATTAGAAGAATCTGTAAAACCTGCTAGAGCTCAAGTTTTAATTACAAAGCCAATTAAAAACCTACATATTAAAGGAACTTTCCATTTAGATAGGGGTTATTATTATTTTAGAAATATAGACAATAGAATACTATTTGGAGGTGGAAGACATTTAGATTTTAAGACAGAAGAAACTACAACATTGGAACAAACAGATTTAATACAAAACAAATTAGAATCACTTTTAAAGAACACTATTTTGCCCAATACTCCTTTTGAAATAGACCACAAATGGAGCGGAATAATGGGTGTTGGCGAGCAAAAAAAAGCTCTAGTAAAACAAGTATCTAACTCAATATATTGCGGTGTTCGCTTAGGAGGCATGGGAGTAGCTATTGGTAGTTTGGTTGGGAAAGAATTAGCCGATTTGATATAATGAAAAAGTTATTTCGTTTCTTTGTTAAACTCTTCTTTTGGCTAGTTGTTTTTTCTTTTGCTATTGTATTACTCTTTAAATGGGTTCCTGTTCCTACAACTCCTTTAATGATTATTCAAAAAACTGAGAATACTAAAATAAAACAAAAACACAGTTGGGTTCCTTTAAAATCAATTTCAAAACAACTACAATTAGCTGTTATTTGTAGTGAAGATCAGTTTTTTTTAAAACATAATGGTTTCGATTTAAAAGCTATAGAAAAGGCCTACGAAAACAATAAGAAAGGAAAACGTATTAAAGGGGCTAGTACCATAAGTCAACAAACTGCTAAAAATGTATTTTTATGGCCAGAGCGTAGTTGGCTACGTAAAGGTTTAGAAACTTACTTTACTTTTTTAATAGAATTAACTTGGTCTAAAGAACGTATTTTAGAAGTTTACCTTAACAGTATAGAAATGGGAAATGGCATTTTTGGAGCAGAAGCTGCAGCGCAATATTGGTTTAAAAAGCCAGCAGCCAAACTAACACAATACGAAGCAGCGGCCATTGCTGCTATTTTACCTAAACCAAAACATTACAAAGCAACACCTGCAACTAATTATATTCAGAACCGGAAACAGTGGATTGTAAAACAAATGCAGTATTTTGGACCATTAAAATTTGATAAGAAAAAATGAATCAGCTTTCAATAAAAGAAGCGCTTTATAAACAATGTTTAGCCTTTGTAGATAACCGATTATTAACGGTAAAAAATACAATGCAAGAAATACAACAATCACTTTTATCTGAAACAAAAAGTAGTGCAGGAGATAAACATGAAACGGGTCGTGCTATGCTACAATTAGAGCGTGAAAAAGTGGGTAATCAATTAGCAGAAATAATTAAAATTAAAGAAAACTTATCAAGAATAAGTATTGAGAACCCTTCTGATAAAATTCATTTAGGAAGTGTTGTATACACATCAAAAGCTAATTATTATATAGCTATAAGTGCAGGTGTTGTTAAGGTATATAATACCGAATTTTATGCTATTTCACCTATAACTCCTATTGCGAAATTATTGCTTGGAAAAACTATTAATGATACGATATCCTTTAGAACCCAATCTTTTACAATAACCGCTATTCATTAAACAATAAAACTATAAACTGTGCTATTAAATATCCTTTTTAAAATTATATCTTTTACTAAAAATCTTTTTTTCATTAAACGATTGGTTGCGCTAGCTATTCTTATTTTCGCCATTTATGAGTTTAGCGGAGATGTATTATTTGCTTCAAAAGCTAGAGTGTTAGAGCCTATAAAAGCAGAGAACTTATTACAGACAACAGATTTAGATAAATATATACTGCTTTCAGATTACAAAATAGATAACAACTATCCTTTTGCAGTTAAAAAGGTTTTCAAAAAAGATAAAATAAGTCACTTTTATTTGCCTCTAGTTAGCAAAAATAATCCCAAAAAAATTATTGCTCTAATTAATGATAACAGTACTAAAGATAGTAGTGTATTAAAAACTAACTTATATAACTCAAAAATTAATCTGTCACAAAACTACTTTAAAAAAGACATAGCGTCTAAATTATTAAATGGTGAACGTGAATTTTATGAAGCTAATGGGTTTAGCTTTTCTGATTCGTTTTTACAATTAGAAATAGATACTCCTCCAACGTCTTCTACAAACTATTTAATATTTATTTGTATCGCTAGCATAATAGTATTAATTATACTACTATCTTTCATTCCTAGAAGTCTTTTAAACAAGTGGTTTAACCAGTATACAGGCATAGATTATAGCTTTGGCAACAAGGCTATAAAAAAGATTGTAAAGTTAGTTATTCAGAAAAAATACGATACCGCTTTAAACAGATTAAGCCTACTATCTACAGATGAGCAAACACAAGCTATTGATGCTTTAGCGTTAATGCTTAACGATAAGCATATAAACCAATGGAATACAATAAATGGTAGATCTCCTTTATTTCAAGTTGTTAAAGGTAACCGATTACTATATGATGCATGGGAAGCTCGTGGTTACGCTTATGCAGATGAGACAAGTATGGAAAGTGCTTTAGGTTTTCATGAATTATTAAACCAAGCAAATACAACTTTAAATCAGGTACAAGGACCTTTAAAAGTCGAAGCCAATAATTTATTAATTCGAGCCAACAAAGGTTTAAGTGAAAAAACTGCCGCTAAGAATGCTTTCTTGTATTGTATTTCTGCTAAACCAGATCATACAATGGCTTACCTAGGTTATTTAGATGTTATTCTCCCTAAATGGCTAGGCGATGAAGATGAAGTAAATACATTTATTAAAGAGTATGAAAATAAGTCTCTGTTTATAGAAAGTATCTTAAAAGCTAAATGGCTTATTGAACAAGTTAATTATAATGAACAAAATAAGGATTATACAGAACAAATAACTGCCTATTTTAATAGATATGAACCTCAAATTAAGGCTTTAAAAACAAACAGCCCACATAAGTATGTTTTATATAACTACTTGTACTTTTTAGCAGATGAGATTAATAATAAAAAATTAGCTAGACGCTATGAGAAGAAAGTAAAAGACTATTTGTCTCCAACTATTTATACTCCTTTAAGGTCTGCAAAAGAGATTAAAGAAAAGTTAGGATAAGTTAACTATTAACAACATTTACATTGTTTATAGTTTGCTCTATAAGATACCCCGCTATATTATACCATGTCTCAGCGCGATCTAATATCCAAGCATCTGAGGTTACTATAACAGAAGCACTCTCGGCTAAGTATTTATCGGGGTTATTTTCTAAAATAATGTCCCAATTATATTGTTCTTGCTCTGCTAATTCTCGTAATCTGGTTTTAAGCCTTCCACTATTAGATACTGGTTTATCTAATACCCAAAGAATACTATTAACCTCAGCTTGCTTTAATACAGAACCTATTAATAATAAGGCTTGCTCTGTTTGCTGTACACGTTTATAAGTACCGTATACACCAGATAAATCGCGATAACAATTATCTAATCCTTTAAAAATATAAGCTTGAGACAAAGCACTCTCTAATATAATAATCAAATTAAAACCATCTATAATTATATCTTGTCCTTTTAAAGTATTTAAAGTAACGCAAGTAGATTGACGTTTTTTTATTTGTTTTTTAGAAGCACTCATGCCTTGTACTGCTTGTTGCTGTCGCGCATTAAGGCGATATTTATTACCAACTAGCTGTATTGACGATTTTTGAGCATATCCTCTAGATAGTAAGTAACACATATCTGTAACGGCTTCTTTAATTTTGTCTTGCATTTTTGGTGTTCCAAAAAGCAAATCGTCTCTTCCCTCCTTGCCTCTATTTTTAAGATTACTCATGACAACTATTATCTTTTATTGAAAAGGAAAGTAAGTGAGGTTCGAACTCACATCTCCTGCGTGACAGGCAGGTGTTTTTCCAATTAAACTATTACTTTCTTCAATGTGTTGGAGTAGGCAAGACTCGAACTTGCACCCTCCTGCGTGATAGGCAGGTATTCTTCCTTTGAACTACTACTCCATGTATATTATTATTAGGAAAGCACATTGGATTTGAACCAATATTTCAACATGTGGCGGCTGACGATTTCCAGTTATCTTAGTGCTTTCTTTTTGGGGAATGAGCAAGACTCGAACTTGCATCTACAGTTTTGCAGACTGTCGTTTTCCAATGTTTAACCACCATTCCCATTTTATCATTTAAAAAGTAAAGCGCGTGTAAGATTCGAACTCACGGCCACTGTATCTGAGTAACTAGTGATCTTCTAACTGAGCTAACGCGCTTTACAATATTTTACCAAGGGTTTATTTCATAATTCTTTAATAAAGTTCCAACTAATATAGTATTTCCATTTAAAGCTTCAATAATAGGGTGTATTATTCTTGCTGCTCCATCTACAGAATCTAAAGGTGGTATATAGCCTTCTTCAAACTGTTTTTTACGTAATACTTCTTTTGCTCCAGTAGAAATCCAACCTACATCTACTGCATACATATAAATAGCGTCTTTTTCGTAATCTGTTCCAGATGTTTTTGTTAGCATATTTAATGCTGCTTTTGTCATATTAGTATGCGGGTGAAAAATTGTTTTTTTACTATAACTAAAAATACCTTCTGAAGAGGTTACATTTATTATAAAACGCTTATTAAAACTTGAGTTTTTTAATAACGGTGTAAATTCTTTAATCATAAAATAAGGGGATATTTGATTGATTAAATTAACCTCTAACAACTCATACATAGATACTTCTTCTAATGTAGAATTCCAACTTGTTTTGGTTCTTACATCTATTGGTTGCCCAAATCTATTCATCTCGAAATGATTATTTTGAGACGTATTAGCTAATAGTTTTACGTCTTCAATTACAGACGTTTCATTAGGTATTAAGCATTTTTCGTTTGTATACTGTAAAACTAATTGTTTCTCTTTCTCTACTATTGGCAAATAATAATTATCATCGTACTTTATGGTTTGCGCTGCATTATTTATTAAAATATCTAGTGTATTGTATTTAGACTTATAATACGCTATAAAACGTTCTACGGCTTTTAAATTTCTTAAGTCTAATCCATAAATAGTAAGTTTATGTTTCCATAAATTATAATCGGTCTCTTTTTTAAAGTTCTCTAATGCCGATGCAGGAAAACGAGTAGTCAACATAACATTAGCTTCTGCTCTTAATAGCTTTAAGGCTGTTGCATATCCTACTTTTACACGCCCTCCTGTTAATATTACGTTTCTATTTTTTAAATCTAAAGTTTTAAAACGTTGTTCGTAATTGGCTTCTGCGCAACTAGGACACAATCGGTTATAAAAAAAATGTAACTTATTAAACTTTACATTACAAGAATAACAGCCTTTAGCTTTGTTTAACGTTTTATAACTACCACCATTTTTATTATCATCATCGGCATAAAGCGTTATGTTTTCTAATGCATTTTTAGAAATCATAGTATTTTTAACAACCTTTATATCTTCAGCTTTTGGGGTATCAAAAATTTCTTTAGATTTACTCTTTTTTGCTGTTTTATATATTTTAGTTATTAACCCAGATAATAATGGGTTGTCTGGATTTTGAAACGGGTCTTTTTTAAGTTCGTTTAAAACCTTTATACAATGCTCCCATTCTTCTTGAGTGAAATTATATGATTTAAATGTATTCATTTTTAATATTATAAAAAGGGTTCTAGAAAACCTATTAATGTCTTGTCTTTAATACTCCAGCGCATGCCGTGTCCAGTTGCTATTCTAATTTCGTATACTAATTCGTGTTTGTAATGGTAAAATACATTCCACCACGTATGTTTGTCTATTAGTGTATTAATTAATACTCTTGCTTTTTCTTCTTTTTCTTCGGGCTTACCTTGTATTTCACCCCAAAAGGAATCTTCGGTTCTATCTATATGTTTTTCCCAAGCTCTTACCGCTACACTTATATGTTTATTATAGGGTTTGAAACAACTAGCTAATACTTCTTCTCTTAATAATGGTAACCCTTGTATTGTTTGCACAGTTGCAGAGGTTATGCGTTGTCCCATTAGTAATAAAATATCTTTAAATGCTATTGTTTCTATTGTTTTTGCTATTGCTTTTTGAGTTATAGCATTTGATTTATAATCATGCTCTTGTATTTGTTTTAATGAAGGTAGAAATCTTGAAAAGGTATTATGTAGTAACGGTGTTACTTCTTCATTAAAATGAGGATGTGACAATGTTTCTAATACACCTTCAACATGGCATTTAACAAGGTTTATTGCCAACTTTTCCAAATATTCTTTTTGAAAGAATGAACTATGTATAGCTAACCAATCTAGAGAGTAGTGAGGTTCTGAATCTATTAATATTTGTGTTAAAAGTATTGTTTTAATATTATGCATTAACCCAGTATTTATTATAAACAAAGTAATCATTAATTAATTACAGCACAAATATTACATTCTATTACGCATTCTTTTTGCGTAATAATTATTTTATTTAAATACAGCCGAAAATTATACTATATTAAAGTTCTTTTCGACTGTACTCAATAACAAATATTACTTCTATTATCTGTATAGAAAAATTTGCTTAACCATATTCGCTGCTTCTTTATTAAGCATTTTAGTCATTCGTTTTTGACTTTCTTTTTCTATAACTTCCCATTGCGACTCGTAATCTTTTTTAAAATCTACAAGTGCATCTTGTGCAAATAGTCCAATGGTTTTCCCCATTTGTTTTAATGAAAATTCTCCTAGTTTGCTTTGCACATTCATTAATCTATTTTCACTTACATAACTTAAAAGGTAATTAACAGTTTCTTTTTCTAATTCTGAAAATACTTTTACTTCTCTAGCAACTTTATTTTTTGAATGTGAGCGTTCGGACCATTTTTCATTTTTATTTTTAAAAATAACACGTTGTCCATTTCTAAAATGCTTACTTACTAGAGGTTTAATAATTACACCTTCGCAAATATTACCTTTAATCTCTGGTAACTTTAACCATGTTGGAATTTTAGACTGAAAAATATTAGGGTAGTCTAAACATTTTTGTAACGTGCCTTGAAATAGCGTTTTTGCGTAAAATAATTCTACTGCTTCAAAATACGTATTGGCTACAGGTACATCTAGGTATTTTATTTGATTAATACAGATATCAAACGCATAAAAGTCGTTTTCTGGACTGTAGAGCACACCTTTTTGCACTCTTACCATTCCTTTTATTTTTTCAACATCTGGATGCTCATAACTACCTCCATACAATTCCCCGAAAATGGTAACTATTTCTGTTTCTGGGTAATCTATTTTTACCAATCCAAATAATGTTTTTATAGCTTCGGAATACGTGTCTAATACATGCTCGTAATTACTAAAATTTTCTCCTTCTACAATTAAACCACTTCGTTTTGCTACTTGTATTGTTTTACCATTAGTAATAAAAGAAAAGTTGGCTCCATGTACTTTTTCTTGTACCACATAGGTTTCTTTATCATATCCATGTAGGTAGATTTGCTCTACTTCTTTTTCACGGTACGTGTTTTCTATACTATTGTATTTTTTAAACATGATTTCTAATTTTTATTAATTACTAATTTACTTTTAGGGTGACTTCGGGGCTCGAACCCTGTTCTCTTCATTCACAGTGAAGTACTTTACCAAATAAGCTAAAGCCACCATATTGTTTTATTAATTCATTATTAAATTTTGATGACCTGATAGGATTAGCTCGCTTCTTTTTTATTATTTTAAAGTTGTACTCGTGAATACAAAAGTATTTTGAACCTATACAACTAGAGTCAAAGTCTAGTATACTAACCGTTACATCACAGGTCATTATTAACACTCCACCTTGGATTACTCATTAATTTCTATTGTTTTAAGAAATCGTGAATACTTCGTGTTTAGAACCAAGACTGAACGGGGCTTAAACCAGAACTTCGTTCGGTACCTTCGAAAAAACAATTGTTTTTTCTTGCCAATCTCTTCCAATTGGTCTAGTGGAGTATAGTACAGAAAGAGAGATTCGAACTCTCAAAATCTTGACTCTAAATCAAGCGCGTATGCCAGTTCCGCCATTTCTGCATTTTGTAGTTTTTATAAAATCTATTTCATAAAAAAAGCACCTCTTTGGGGAGGTGCTACGTTTAAAACGTTATATATTATTTTAATTATATATACTCATCCTCCCATTGTTTCAAAAATAATTGTACATCCTTACTTAACTGCCCTGTAATTCTAAACAGATCATGACTACTATTAAGTTTTTGATTATGTGTTATTAAATGTTTCATTATTTTTAATTTATTATTGTTTTTTCAACGATGCAAAGATGTATTTGTTTTTTTAATTACGCAAGAAAAAAAATATTTAATTTACTGATTATTAGATATTTAAGCTTAAAACCAGATACTATAATTCCTGTCCGCTTTACGCAGGGATTTAACATTTTTCACAATAGACTGTCTCTCAATTGTTTCTTGTTTTAATTATTCTATTCTACTGTTTTTAAATACTTAACATGTTTTCAAAAAAAATTTCATAAAAAAAGCGTCCAATTAAAATTGGACGCTTATATATTATAGTTATTTAGGGTTTTTATTACATTTTATTCCTTCTAAAAATTATACAGCATCCTGTTTCGTCCCTTAAATCTTGAACAAAAGTATAGAGTCCAGCTCCTTTTATATTAATACTATGTAATTTTTGTATTGTCATTTTATTTTATACCATTTATATTGGTGTTACAAATATGCTATTATTATTTTAATTGCAACTCTTTTTCTTTATAAAATTGTTCTCTTAAGCTTACTAATAAGGCATTTACAGTTTCTAAGCTTGGATATTCTTGTAAGGTTGAAGTATTGTAAATAGTCTCTAATTCTACCTTCATTGCTTCTGCTTTGCTTACTAATGTATCATATTCGAAATCTGCTTTTTTAATAGATAACAGAAAATCACGATCATTTCGTTTTACATTAATCATTTTTGTTTTTCCTATCTCTTTTGCCATATGCAATAGCCTAAAGGTGTGCATCATGTTCTTAGCATCGTAGTTTTTACTGTGTGAGATATTATTTTTATATCTGTCCTCATTTCTATTGTTAACCCAGGCCCAATAGTCTTTATATTTTTTACAATAACTAGAATACCCTTCTACATTAAAATATAATAAGGCTATAGGTTTCTCTGTTTTAGGTACAGAACTTAAACATACTTCATTTGCTTGTTCTCTAGATATTCCCTTATAACTTATGGATAGGCTATAAAAAATATTATAACAATTTTTCATATGTGGTATTTTAACCAACCCGCATTTTGAAGCTTCTAATTGATTATCTTTTAAAAACTCTTTTAAAGAAATTGATTGTTTTTCTGTTCTTACATAGCAAAAATCTTCAACAGTTTTTCGCTCTCTTTCTACAGGATTTACAATTTTCTTATTTAACCCTCTTGCTTTCTTTATTTGCGTAAATGCATAATTAGCAAAACTATTTTTACATAGTTTAGATAAAAAAACACTTTGTTTAATTTCATCATATATAGGGTGTTTATATAATATACATGCTTCTGGCACATTCAATAACTCTAAAATATTAGGGTTATTCTTTGCCAGTAATTCTATAAACTTTCGTAGCTCATAATAAGCAATATCATTTGTTTCATTATTAATTTGCCCTATATAATCT